>CAJOFW010000102.1 GCA_905234005.1 uncultured Oscillospiraceae bacterium | reverse complement strand
TTTTCCGGCGGGAATTGCAATCCCCTTTCCCGGCGCGGCCGCCGGACGTGCGGGCGGGGCTGTATCAGATGTATTTCATCAGATCGTTGAACCGATACAGGAACGTCACGAGCTGATACCGCGTGCAGTTCTTATTCGGCGAGAACGTCGTGGCCGAAGTGCCCTTCGTGATGCCCTGCTCCACGGCCCAGAGGACGGCCTTGTAGCAGGAGTCGGACTTGGAGACGTCCGTGAACGGATTGGTCGTATTCGTGACCTCGGGCTTGCCCGCCATGCGGTAGAGCATCAGAACGATCTGCCCGCGGGTGACGGAGCCGGAGGGGTTGAACGTCGTGGCGGAGGTTCCCTTGATGATGCCCTCGTTGTAGGCCCAGAGGATGGCCTTGTAATACGAATCGGACTTCTTCACGTCCTTGAACGGATTCGTCACGCCGGTCACGTCCGGCTTGCCGGCGAGGCGGTAGAGCATCAGCGCGAATTGGCCCCGCGTGCAGTCGGCGTTCGGGCTGAACGTCGTCGCCGACGTGCCCTTCACGATGCCGTTTTCATACGCCCACATGACGTATTTGTAGTAGGAGACGGTCGTGGGCACGTCGGTGAACGGGCTTGCGTCCGGGCCTACGGAGTTGTAGTGCATCTTCGCGCCGGTCAAGGCGGCGTTGCCGACGGAGACCCTGACCTCGCTCCACTGGGACGACGAGCCTGCGTAGTACACGTCCGCGAGGGCGTAGCAGTCCCGGAACGCGTACGCGCCGACGGCGGTCACGCTCACCGGGATGACCACGTATTTCATCGCCGAGCAGCCGTAAAACAAGCTCATGCCAAGCTGTGTCACGCCGGACGGGATCGTCGCGTTCGCAAGCGACGTGCAGCCGGTGAACGCGCCCGCGCCGATGGTCGTCACGCTGTTCGGCAGCGCCGCGAACACAAGCGATGTGCAGCCGGAGAACGCGGCGGAGCCGATCTCCGTCACGCCGGACGGGATCGTCACGGATTCAAGCGACGTGCAGCCCGTGAAAGCGCCCGTCCCGATCTCCGTCACGCCGCCGGGGATCGTCACGGATTCAAGCGACGTGCAGCCGGTGAACAGGCCGCTGCTGATGCTCGTGATGCCGGTCGGGAGCTTCATGCCCGTCAGGGCGGTGCAGCCGGAGAACGCGGCGGAGCCGATCTCCGTCACGCCGTTGGGAATCGTCACGGATTTGAGCGCCGTGCAGCCGGTGAAAGCGCCCGTGCCGATGGTCGTCACGCTGTTCGGCAGCGTCACGGACGCAAGAGACGTGCAGCCGGAGAACGCGGCGGAGCCGATCTCCGTCACGCCGTCGGGAATCGTCACGGACGCAAGCGACGTGCAGCCGGTGAACAGGCCATCGCTCACCGTCGTGACCTTGGACGGAATCGCAAATTCCGTCAGCGCCGTGCAGCCCGTGAACGCGCCGGAGCCGATGGCCGTCACGCTGTTCGGCAGCGTCACGGACGCAAGAGATGTGCAGCCCGAGAACGCGGCGGAGCCGATCTCCGTCACGCCGTCGGGAATCGTCACGGACGCGATGGCCGTGTTGAGGGCGAACGCCTCGGCTCCGACGGCGGCGACGGGGTGGCCGCCGAGGGTGGACGGGACGGTCACGTCCGCGTCCGCGCCGCTGTAGCCGGTGACGGTCGCGTTCCCGTCGTCGGACACGGTGTACGTCCAGTCGCCCTCGGTCTCCTCGACCGGCTCCTCGACCGGCTCGCCGGTTTCGTCCCCGGTTTCGCCGCCGTTGTCGCCGATGATGGCGGCCCAGTCGACCTCCGACCAGTCGACCTGCGACCAGTCGACCTGCGACCAGTCGATCTCGCTCGGGTCAACGCCGCCGAAATCCACGCCGCTCCAGTCGACCGAACTCCAGTCGACGGAGCTCCAGTCGACCGTGCTCGGGTCGAAGTTCTCCGGGTCGACGTCCTCGAGACCGAGCTGGCTCCAGTCGAAATTGCTCAGGTCGACGTTGCTCAGGTCGACGTTGCTCAGGTCGGTGTCATCAATGCCGAGGGCGCTCAGGTCGACGCCGCTCAGATCAACCTGCGTCAGGTCTACGTTGCTCAGGTCGGTGTCATCAATGCCGAGAGCGCTCAGATCGACGCCGCTCAGATCGACATTGCTCAGATCGACGCTGGTCAGATCGACGCTGGTCAGATCGACGCCGGACAGGTCGACGCCGCTCCAGTTCACGGCGCTCCAGTCGATGACGGGACGGGAGCCGGTCCCGCCGACGTCCTCGATCTCCCCCGCCGCGTAGCCGGCCGCGGACAGAAGGCCCGCCAGCAGGACAAGCGTCAGGAGAAGGGACAGTACGCGTTTTGCGATGTTCATGGCAGTCTCCTTGTAATTCGGTAATGAGTTGTGAAGCGGTGACGCGACGAAAACGCACCGCGATAATCATGCCTTATTATACACCGCCTGTCAACCGTGCGCACGGCGTATTGAAATCGGGCGCGGGATTTGCTATAATGACAAAAATCCGCGCAACAATACCGCCAGACTGCAAGGCCCGCACGGGCCGGAACGGAGCTTCACCATGCAGCAGAGATACGACGCCCTCCTGTCGCCGGTCGTCGTCGGCGACATCATCCTCAAAAACCGCATGATGTCCTCGGCCTCGACGCCGCACTTCCTGCAGGGCCGCGAAAAGTGGCCCACCGAAAAGATCATCGGCCACTTCTCCAACCGCGCCAAAAGCGGCGCGGCGGCGATCACGATCAACCACCTGCACTGCGACGACATAAAAATGCCCGGCCGCACGATCGACGATCCCCCCGCCCATTTCAATATGTACGAGCTGGACGACGCGTCGTGCCAGAACTACATGTGCCAGCTCATCGACGCGATCCACTGCTACAACACCAAGGTGACGGGCTACATCATGGGGCCGGTCGACCGGAGCCTCGGCCCGGAGCTTCCGCCCATGCCGGTCGGCGGGCAGTTCGCCCCGCCGCCGCCCCCGGCCGACAAGCCCCGCAGCGCGGAGGACGACGGCCCGCCCGCCGTCGACGTCAACAAAATCGACCGGGCGTGGATGGACGCCTTCATCGCCGACTACGTACAGCAGGCGAGGGATCTGAAATCGCTCGGCTTCGACATCGTGAGCATATACGCCTGCTACCGCAACCAGCCGATGAGCCGGCTGTTCAGCCCGATCACAAATCACCGCTCTGACGAATACGGCGGCTCCCTCGAAAACCGCGCCCGCTTCACGATCGAGCTGCTGACCGCCCTGCGGCGGGCGCTCGGGCGTTCGTTCCCGATCGAGCTTGTGTTCTCGGTCAGCGAGCCGGAGGGCGGCTACACGGTCGGGGACTGCATCGAATTCGCGAAGCTCTGCGACGGGCTTGTAAATATCCTGCACCTGCGCGGCGGGGAGATGGACCCGCAGCACTGCCTCGGCTTCACGTCGCCGGAGAGCGTGCCGGAGCCGTATCTCGAGGACATGGCGAGGGTCACCCGGGGCGTACACGCGGCGGGTCTCGATATGCTCGTGGGCGTCAGCTCGGGTATGTTCGACATCGGAAACGCCGACGCCGCCGTCCGGGAGGGGCGGGCCGACCTCGTCTACATGGCCCGAAGCTGGATCTCGAACCCGAACTACGGCGAGCTTGCATACGAGGGCCGGGGCGAGGATCTCGTCCCCTGCGTGCGCTGCAACAAGTGCCACGTCCCCGCCGGACGCGAGGGCTTCCGCACGGTGTGTACGGTAAACCCCCTCGTCGGCATCGAGGATCGCGCCGGAAGTCTCTACCCCGCGTCCGTGCCGCCGCGGAGGGTGGCCGTCGTCGGCGGCGGGCCGGCGGGCATGGAGTTTGCGAAGACCGCCGTACAGCGCGGCCACGCGGTCACGCTCTATGAGGCGCAGGACGCCCTCGGCGGTATGCTCCGCCACGCCGACTACGCGTCGTTCAAGTGGCCGCTGCGCCGGTTCAAGGACTATCTCGTCGGACAGATGGACGCCCTCGGCGTCGACGTCCGGCTGAACACCCGGGCGACGAAGGAGCTGCTTCTTTCAGAGGGCTACGACATGGTCGCCGTCGCCGCCGGGGCGCACCCGATCGCGCCGCCGATACCGGGATGTGACCTGCCGAACGTCCGCTATGGCATGACGTGCTACGGCCATCAGGACGAGCTGGGCGACACGGTCGCCGTCATCGGCGGCGGCGAGATCGGCGTCGAGACGGCGCTGTGGCTGTGCGAGCTCGGCAAGAAGTGCGTCGTCCTTGAGATGCTGCCCGAGCTGATTCTGGACGCGCCGCACGCCCACTACAAGAACATGGTGCACAACTACTGGCTCCGCGAGCCGAACTTCTCGAGCCTGACCGGCGTGCGCTGCACGGAGATCGTGCCCGACGGCGTGAAGTACGTCGACCGCGACGGCGTCGAGAGGAAGGTCACGTCGGACAGCGTGCTGCTCTGCGCCGGCGCGGCGAGCAACGTCGACGTCGCAAGATCGCTGTTCGGCTCCGCGCCGCAGATGGCGTTCATCGGCGACGTGAACCGCTTCGCGAACGTCCAGAAGGCCGTCCGGGAGGGCTGGGCCGCCGCGATGAACATCCGCTGACGGCAGACGCGTGGACAAATACGCGGCGCTTGACCGCTACTTTCACAGCGACCGCTTCCGCCCCGGTCAGGAGCCGCTCATCGACAGCGTGCTCGCCGGACGGGACGTTCTCGGCGTGCTGCCGACGGGCGGGGGCAAGTCGCTGTGCTACCAGCTCCCCGCGACGCTGCTGCCGGGCGTGACGCTCGTGATATCGCCGCTCATCGCGCTGATGCACGATCAGGTCATGGGGCTTGTACGCGCCGGCGTGCCCGCCGCGTACCTGAACCGTTCGCTGACGCCGGCGCAGCTTTCGGAGGCGCTTCGGCGGCTCGGGGCGGGGCGCTACCGGCTCGTGTACGTCGCCCCGGAGCGGCTGGCCCTGCCCGGCTTCCGGGCGCTGTGCGCGGCGATGCCGATCCCGTTCGTCGCCGTGGACGAGGCGCACTGCATCTCCCAGTGGGGGCAGGACTTCCGGCCCGATTATATGCGCATCGCGGGCTTTCTCGAGTCCCTGCCCCGCCGCCCGGTCGTCGGCGCGTTCACCGCCACCGCGACCGAACGCGTCCGCCGCGACATCATCAAAAACCTCGGCCTGCGCGATCCGTATACCTACACGGCGGGCTTTGACAGGCCGAATCTCTATTTCGCGGTGAAGAGCGTCCGCGACCGCGACGCCGTGCTCCTTTCCGAGCTCGAACGCGAGCGCGGCCGCGCCGGCATCGTCTACTGCGCGACGCGCCGGGGCACCGAGGCCGTGTATGAGCTGCTGCGGTCAAACGGCTTTGCCGCCGCGCTCTACCACGCCGGCCTCACCGCCGAAGCACGGCGCGAAAATCAGGCCGATTTCCTCGCCGGACGCAGGCTCGTCATGGTCGCCACGAACGCCTTCGGCATGGGCATCGACAAGCCGGACGTGCGCTTTGTCATCCACTACAACATGCCGCGCAGCCTCGAGGCATACTACCAGGAGGCAGGCCGCGCCGGACGCGACGGCAAGCCCGCCCGCTGCCTTCTGCTGTACAACGCGGACGACGTGTCCCTGCAGGAATATCTGATCGCCCGGACGGAGCCGAACCCGGAC
>CAJOFW010000101.1:11347-11689 GCA_905234005.1 uncultured Oscillospiraceae bacterium | reverse complement strand
GGCGAATTTGATGCTTTCGCAAAGCGAAAGCATCAAAGAGCCAGAAAAAGAAAAAGGACGGCGAATTTGGGGGTTTACGCAAAGCGTAAACCCCCAAAGAGCCCGTCCGAAAAAACCAAAACCGGAACCCAGCGGAGCGGTTCCGGTTTTGAGAGGAGGAAGGAGCCTGCGGATATGGAGCTTTCGCGCAAGCGGAAGCGGAATGGAGCAGGCTTCTTCCGACGACGTGCGCCTGAAGGGACTCGAACCCACACGTCTTGCGACACGAGAACCTAAATCTCGCATGTCTACCAATTCCATCACAGGCGCGTATCACGCGGAGGCTATTATAGCCGATGTTCG
>CAJOFW010000101.1:0-11321 GCA_905234005.1 uncultured Oscillospiraceae bacterium | reverse complement strand
GAAATCGGATTATAATACTATGCGCACAGAATAACGATCCGGCCTCCGGGCCGGCAGGCTATCAGGAGGGCGGATATGAACAGAATCATCACCATCAGCCGCGAATTCGGCTCCGGCGGCCGCACGATCGGCAAGCTCACGGCGGAGCGCCTCGGCATCCCGTGCTACGACCAGGAGCTTCTCGAGAAGATCGCCGAGGAGAGCGGCCTTGCGAAGGAATTCGTCGCCGAACGCGGCGAGTACACGCTGCGGGGCGGCTGGCTCGCGAACGCGTTCTCCGACCGGTCGATGAACGGCCTGTCGATGCAGGACTACCTCTGGACGATCCAGCGCCGGACGATCCTCGATCTGGCCGAGCAGCAGTCGTGCATCATCATCGGCCGCTGCGCCGACTACATCCTCGACGGCAAGGCCGACCTTTTGAAGGTGTTCATCCACGCCGACATCGAGACCCGCGCCAAACGCATCGTGGAGAAATACGGCGAGGGCGTGGAGGCGCCCGAGAAACGCCTGCGTGACAAGGACCTGCGCCGCAGCTCCTACTACCGCCTGTACACGGACGTGGAGTGGGGCATCGCGAAGAACTACGACCTCTGCCTCGACAGCGGCACCATCGGCTTCGACCGCTGCGTGGACATCATCGCGTCGCTGTATTGATTCCGGTCAGCGGCGACACACAGTGTCAACCAACGTATAACGACACACAGCAAAACTCCCGGCGTCGGCCTCTGCGGGCTTTGACGCCGGGGGTTTTTCACTGGTGCACCTTTTCGAGCACGGACGCGAACGCGGCGACGGAGGGCTTTTCCTCGTCCTCATGCCAGAAGCACAGAAGCTCCTCCGACACGCCGATGTCGTAGCACTTCAGCTCGGAGTGCAGGCTCATGCGGGACAGCATCGTCGATACGAGCACGCCCTGACCGAATTCCGCCGCCATGTACGCCGACTCGAGGTTCGGGGAGATCATGATCTCCGACGGCGTGAAGCCCAGCTCCCGGCACTGCCGGCGGGCGCGGTTCTTGCTCTCGGACAGGGCTTCGCGGCTCGAGGCGGCCTTGATGAACGGCTCGTTGCGGAAATCGTCCACGGTCGCGCTGTCGGTCGCCTTCGGGTGCTCGGGCGAGACGAGCAGGACAAGCGGCGATTCCTGGATGCGCAGCTTTTTGAGTCCGGTGCCGCCGGGGGCGAATTCCTTGTACGTGATGATGAGATCGAGCTTGCGGTTCAAAAACAGCTCGTTCAGCTCGTACTGCGGGTGCTTCTCGCCGACAAACCGCAGCGCCGGGTTCTGCTTCTGCATGACCCGCATCGCCCGGCCGATGCTGGACGATATCTCGAGCCACTCGAGGTAGCCGATGTGGAGGGAATTGAACATACTGTCGTAGTAGTTCTTCGTCTCCTCGACCACCTCCTCGAACCTGCGGCTGTAATCGGAGAAGAACGCGTAGAACGCCTCCCCGGCCTTCGTCAGCTTGACATAGTGGTGCGTGCGGATGAAGAGCTGGAAGCCCAGATCCTCCTCCATTTTCGCGATGTATTTGCTGACCGACTGCTGGGTCATGTATCGGATTTTCGCGGTCTCCGTGAAGCTCAGCGTCTGCGCGAGCGTCAGGAAACAGCGGATCGAGACTTCATTGAGCATGGCGTATCATACTTTTTCCTGAAAGAAAAAGTATCAAAAAGAACTTTGTATTCGCTTCGAAACGGCAGCGTTTCCAAGGTTTCGCGCCCGGTAACGAAGAGAAGCTTTTAACCAAAGAACAGTATCAGAGTCTCTGTGAGATGCGGGCGTTTGAGCGGCGCGTTTTCACGGCCTGCGCGGCCGCGCCGAGGGCGATCACGACGAGGCCCACGGCGATGCCGAGAAACAGCGAGTCAAACGGCAGGCCCATGAATTTGCCCGCCATGACCGCCGCCGGCCCCGCGATGATGGACACGAGCGCGAAGCGTCTGTCCACCCTGCCCGGGAAGAACAGCGCCGCGCAGAGCGAGGCGAACACCGCCGCCGCCCGGAAGCCCATCGACATGAACGCGAACGACAGGATCGTATCGCCCAGCGACCCCATGGACAGCACGCACGCGAGCGCGAGCACGAGCACCATCCACACGCGGCCCATGAGCTTTTGGCGGGCGGGGCCGTCGAACCGGTGCGTGAACCGGTCGAGGATGTCCTCGTTGAGCACAAAGCTCATGCCGAGCGCAAGCCCCGCGCCCGTGCCCACGACCGCGATGAACAGCGCCCCGAGCACCACGCCGCCGAGCACGCCGGGCATGTACTGCGTGACGAACGCCGTCAGCGCCGTTTTCGCGGCGATGCCGGGGAAGCTCGCCCGCATATACAGGCCGACGAGGATGCCGCCGACGCCGATCGGCGGGATCAGGAACGTGGACGCCAGCGCCCCCGTCCGGGCCGCGCCGTCGCTCTTCGCGGAGAGCACCGCCTGCGCGTACGTCTGCGTCGTCAGCACGCCGAGCAGCAGCGACAGACCGGCGCCGAGATCGGTGCCGGCGCCCCGGGCGAACAGGCTGTAGAAGTTCACGCCGTCGGGGTTGTCGATCGTGTCGACCATGGCGCGGAAGCCGCCCACGCCGCCCGTGAACCGCAGCACGAGCACGCCGCTGCCGATCATCGCGACGTACAGCAGCGCGAGCTTGAGGATGCCCACCATGCCCGCGCCTCTGCGCCCGCCGATCACGACGTAGAAGATCATGAACAGCGTCGTCGCGATCAGCTCCCACTGAAGACTCAGCGACGGGAACAGCACGGCCAGCACCGCCGAGGCCGCGATCATCTGGGAGATGACGTTGATGAACGTGCCGACCGTGTTGAGGATCGACGCGGCGAGACCGGCCGCGGGGCCGAATTCGCCCTCGATCATGCCGATCAGCGTCCTGCCTCCGTTGTGGCGCAGCGGCCCGACGAAGCACAGGGCGAGCACGAGGCACGATATGCCGCCGCCGAGCGTGAACCACCACGCCGACATGCCGTAGTTGTACGCGAGCTGCGCCGTGCCGACCGTGGACGAGCCGCCGACGAGCGTGCCCATGATGAGCCCCGCCGTGACCGCCGCGCCGTTTTCCTGCGCCGCGCCGCGCATCCGCGTGCCCGAGAAGATGCTCAGCCCGAGGATCAGCGCCACGGTCGCGAGCATACCGATGAGAACCGAGAGATTCATGAGATGTTACGATGTCCTTCTCTTTCGGGAAAATGCGTTATACGAAAAGCGTTATACGGGGTCGCTCAGGAATTTTTTCTCCAGACGGAAGATCTCGAAGAGCTGTTCGTCGCGCTTTCTCTTCAGCTCCTCGATGTCCATGCCGGTGTAGTCGTAGAAGCCGTGGCCGGTCTTGATGCCCAGCTCGCCGTGCGCTACGTGCTCCTCCAGCACATGGGGCATCTCGTCGCCGTGCTCGGGCATGTGATAGGAGTGGTTCCGGTAGTTGTTCGCGGTCATGTTCAGGCTGCCGAAATCCATGCGCTTGACGAGGCCCAGCACGCAGGCGCGGGGGATGAACGACGTCTTCGCGGCGAGGTCGATGGCCTCCGCGTCGCAGTAGCCGTTGTCGAGGAGATAGAAAACCTCGCGGTTGAGGCACTGCTGCAGACGGTTCACGATGTAGCCCTGGATGAACTTCTTCATGAGCACGGCGGTCTTGCCGCACCCGTTCAGCAGGGCGATGGCGGTGTCGGCGGCCTCCTGCGGGGCCTGCTCGCTCTTCACGACCTCTACGAGGGGGATGAGCTGCGGGGGCGCGTACCAGTGGCAGATGATCTGCTGCGGCAGCAGCTTCTCCGGGACGACCTCGAAGATGTTCATGGCCGAGGTGTTCGACGCGATGATCACGTCCGCCGGCACGACCGCCGCGAGCTGCTCGTACAGCGCGACCTTCGCCTCGCGGTTTTCGGTGATCGTCTCCTGGATGAAGTCCGCGCCCTCGACGGCCTCCTCGACCGTGGCCCGGAAGCTGATGCGGGAGAGCGCCGCCTCCGCCGCCTCGGCGGTCATCTCGCCCTGCTGCACGAACGTCTCAAACTGCGATTTGAGCGCCGTGAGCGCCTTTTCCCGCGTCGAATCCGAGCGCGTCCACATCGTTACCACATAGCCGCCCGCGGCATACGTCTGCGCGATGCCCGGCCCCATCGTGCCCGCGCCGAGCACGGCGATCTTTTTGATGTCCTCCAGCTTTTTCATGACGGATTACACTTCTTTCTGCAAATCATGCAATTATTCAATCGTGACAGTCAACAAGCCGGAAGAGTTTCCGGCTTGTTGATATGTATAGGTTCATGCGGGACACAGCGCCCAAACGGCGCCGGCTGCCCGTGATGAGGGATTTTTTCGCGTGGCTAAGCTGAGAAAGCGACGGCGTACAAAGGTACGCCGAGCGAGCGAAGCGACGCACGCAAATCAGCACCTGATTACCCGTGATGAGGGATTTTTTCGCGTGGCTAAGCTGAGCGAACGAAGGCGTACAAAGGTACGCCGAGCGAGCGAAGCGACGCCACGCGGAAAAAGACCCATCACCAGGTGGTACCTTCCTCCCAGGCGACGAGCCTAACCATGCCGCCGTCGGCCGCTTCGCAGCGGAACGGGAACGCGGCGATGGTCATACGCCTGCCGGTGACCTGATCGATGTCGCCGCCGGCGTTCTCGATGGCCATGAGGCCGTGCTGGCCGAACAGGCGGTGGCAGGGCTCATAGTCGGGGTAGTCGACGTCGATGTCGCGGCCGGTGGCCAGCTTGTAGTTGTTGTAGAGCCAGGGCATCTGCTCCTTGCACGGGCAGTGCCACACGACGGCGTCGGACGCGCCGTAGGTGCCGGCGATGGCCTTGATCTTCTTCTCGTACATCAGCCACCTGGCAAGCTCGGGGCCGTTGCCGGGGTAGTAGTTGAAGTACTTGTCGTTGTTCTTGCGCCAGTAGCGATGGAAGCCGGTGTTCAGCACGACAAAGTCGTTCGGACGGATCTCGAGGCCGTCCTTGTCGAGGGCCGCCTGCACCTCCTCGGGGGTGATGACGTGCCAGACGGGGCCCTGCTTCACGCCGGGAACCTCGGCGTACTCGCCCAGCTTCGCGATGTCGCCGCCGACGGCGTTCCAGGCCTTCTCGAACTCGTCGTACATCCACGTCAGGTCGACGATGACGCCGGAGCCGATCGCGTGCTCGAGCTTCATCTCGGCGAGGGTGTAGCCGTAGCGCTCACGGTCGACCTCCTCCTCGTGGAGGGTGTGGTTCGGCGCGTCGCAGTGGGTGGCGGCGTGGAGCGTGCCGGTGTAGGTGTTGGTGCGCTTGTGGAAGCGCTCGAGATACTGGCCGCGGGGGAACTGCAGGTCGGCGCGGGCGCCGGGGAACGGCCAGAGCGGCGTGTCCCAGCCCCAGGGCTGGCTGAGATCCCAGATCTTGGGCATCTTCTCGGGCTCGAGATAGAGCTTGCTCTTGTCAAGAGGCATGTATGCCATTTTGTTGTCCTCCTATCATAATTTGCCGCGTTCGGCGGCAATCGTTTACAATGTTATATTACACCTTGGAACGGTGCTAAAGTCAACCCCCTCCCGCAAAAATCAATTACTTGTCAAAAAACATCGGTTGTGCTAGACTGATTGCGGCAATTAAGCAGGAGGGAGGCGTCGGCGATGCGGGCGGAGGAGGCGGTGCTCGAGGCGCTCAGGACGACGGACGAGCCGGTCAGCGCCGGGACGCTGGCGGCGCGGTATCACGTGAGCCGTCAGATCATCGTCGGCGACGTGGCGCTGCTGCGTGCGGCGGGGGAGGATATCGCCGCGACGCCCCGGGGCTACGTGCTCGCGCCGCCGGCGGGCGGCGTCGTGCGCCGGATCGCCTGCCGCCATTCGGACGCCGAGATGGAGGCGGAGCTGAACGCCGTCGTCGACCAGGGCTGCACCGTGCTCGACGTGATCGTCGAGCACCCGCTCTACGGCGAGCTGACCGGCGCGCTGCGGCTGCGGAGCCGGTACGACGTGTCCGCGTTCATCCGCCGCTGCCGGGAGGCGGACGCGAGGCCGCTGTCCGACCTCACCGAGGGCATCCACCTGCACACGCTGTCCTGCCCCGACGAGACCGCGTTCGAGCGGGTGCGGACGGCGCTGCGGGAGCTTGGCTTTTTGCTCAATGAATAACGATTGTTGACAAGCGCCGCGTCGTAGGTTATAGTGTGGTACACACCTGTCAAGACACCCCTGTCCCGACGGCGTGTACCACACTTTTTTGCGGCGTGCGCCACGCTTTTTTTGCGTGCGTCGAACGCGTGCGTCACATTATTTTATTGTAACGTGAGGAAAAAGCATGACCCGATTCAAGGAATTTCTCGCCCGGAAGAACATCGTCTTCTCGGCGCGGCGGTACGGCATCGACGCGCTCGGGGCGATGGCGCAGGGCCTGTTCTGCTCGCTGCTGATCGGCACGATCCTCAAGACGCTGGGCCAGCAGCTCGGCTGGGCCTTTCTGACCGACATCGGCGCATACGCGATGGCCGTGTCCGGCCCGGCGATGGCGGTCGCGATCGGCTACGCGCTCAAGGCCGACCCGATGGTGCTGTTCTCGCTCGCGGCCGTCGGCTGGGCGGCGAACGCCGAGGGCGGGGCCGGCGGGCCGCTGGCGGTGCTCGTCATCGCGATCGTCGCCGCCGAGTGCGGCAAGGCCGTCTCGAAGGAGACGAAGGTCGATATCCTCGTGACCCCGGCTGTGACGATATTCGTCGGCGTGGCGCTGGCAAAGCTGATCGCGCCGCCGATCGGTTCCGCCGCCGGGGCGTTCGGCCTCGTCATCGACCACGCCACGAAGCTCCAGCCGTTCTGGATGGGCATCGCGGTGTCGGTGCTCGTCGGCGTCGCGCTCACGCTGCCGATCTCCTCGGCGGCGATCTGCTCGGTGCTGGGGCTTACCGGCCTCGCCGGCGGCGCGGCGGTCGCGGGCTGCTGCGCGCAGATGGTGGGCTTCGCGGTCATGTCGTTTAAGGAAAACCGCTGGGGCGGCCTCGTCAGCCAGGGCATAGGCACGTCGATGCTGCAAATGCCGAACATCATCCGCAATCCCCGCGTGTGGATCGCCCCGACCCTGACCGCCGCGATCACCGGGCCGATCGCCACCTGCGTATTCGGCCTCGAGATGAACGGCGCGCCGATCAACTCCGGCATGGGCACCTGCGGCCTGTGCGGCCAGATCGGCATATGGACGGGCTGGCTCGCGCCGAGCGAGGCGGCGATCGAGAAGGGAGCCGCCGCGATCACGCCGACCGGGTTCGACTGGCTGGGACTCGTGCTGATCTGCTTTGTGCTGCCGGCGATCCTCGCCCCGGCCATCAACGCCGTCTGCCGCCGCCTCGGCTGGGTAAAGGACGGAGATTTAACGCTTTAAGAAGGACGGAGCCGTAAGGCTCCGTCCTTCTTAAAGCGGGGACTCGCGCTTATCGCACCCGGCTTTGCCGGGCTTGGTCGGCGCGAGAGGCTCGCCCAGGCTCGCCTTGTGGTATTTTTGCCGAAAAGCGCGGTTTCCGGCAAAAATGACTTGCGAGGCTTGCCGCTGACGCGCCGGCTTGAACAAAGCTTGACGCGGATTTTACACGCCGCCGCTGTCCGGGTTTACAAAAACGTGATATACTCATGACAGACCTGTGATATACTGGCGCTGTGCCTGTGACGGAGAGCGCACGGCGATATTTTTACGGATACGTTCTGTGTGGAGGACGACGGGAGCATCCGCGATCTGATGGTGTACACGCTGAACGTCTCGGGCTTCCGGGCGGAGGGCTTCCCGGAGGCCGTCTCGTTCTGGGAGGCGATGAAGGGCGAGCGCCCGGAGCTTGTGATCCTCGACATCATGCTCCCCGGCGAGGACGGCATCGAGATCCTCAAAAGGCTGCGCTCCTCGCCGGTCACGGAGGACATCCCGGTCATCATGGCGACCGCGAAGGGGTCGGAGTACGACACGGTCATGGGCCTCGACCTCGGCGCGGACGACTACCTGACGAAGCCGTTCGGCATGATGGAGATGCTCTCCCGCATCAAGGCCGTGCTGCGCCGCGCCGCGCCGCGCTCGGGCAGGGCGACGCTGACGCACGGGCCGATCACGCTCGACCAGGGCCGGCACACGGTGCGCTCAAACGGCCGCGACGTGACGCTGACGCTCAAGGAATACGAGCTTCTGCGGCTGCTCATGGAGAACCCCGGGCAGGTGTTCACCCGCGACCAGCTCCTCGCGACGGTGTGGGGCGTCGAAAACGTCGGCGAGACGCGGACGGTCGACGTACACGTCGGCACGCTGCGCACAAAGCTCGGCCCCGCCGGCGGTCTCATCCGCACCGTGCGCGGGGTGGGCTACCGTCTGGAGGAGGAGCCGTGAGCCGGCGGATATTCAACGCGATCTCGGCGGTCACGCTCGCGGTTTGTCTCGCCTCGCTCGCGATCATCATGAGCGTGCTGTACACGCACCTGTACGACGTGCAGATGAACCATCTGCTGCTCGAGACGCAGCTTGCCGTGCGGGGCGTGGAGCTAAACGGCATCGCGTACTTCGACGGTCTCGACGTGAACGACTGCCGCGTCACATGGATCACGGCGGACGGCGTCGTGCTGTACGACAACGAGGCCGACGCCGCCGCGATGGAGAACCACCTCGAACGCGAGGAGATCAGGCAGGCGCTCGCGGGCGGCGTCGGCGAGAGCGTGCGCTATTCGGACACGCTGGCGGAGCGGCAGCTCTACGCCGCCCGCCGCCTCGGGGACGGCTCGGTGCTGCGGCTGTCCGCGCCGCAGGCGACCGTGCTCCGGCTTCTTCTGTCGTTCGGCCCGCCGGTGCTCGCGGTCATCGCGGCGGCGCTGGCGCTGTCGCTGTGGATGGCCTCGCGGCTGTCGCGCCGGATCGTCGGGCCGATCAACGACCTGAACCTCGACGACCCGCTCCGCTCCGCCGCCGAACCCGGCTTCGCCGAGATCGCCCCGCTGCTGCACCGGCTCCACCACCAGCAGACGCAGCTCCGCCGCGACCAGGAGGAGCTGGAGAAGACGTCCCGCATCCGGCAGGAGTTCACCGCGAACGTGTCCCACGAGCTGAAGACGCCGCTGCACGTCATATCGGGCTACGCGGAGCTTCTCGAGAGCGGCATGGCCCGGCCGGAGGACACCGTTCCCTTCGCCGCGAGGATACGCGCCGAGTCGGCCCGTATGACGAAGCTGGTCGAGGACATCATCGACCTCACCAAGCTCGACAGCGGCGGCATCGGCATGCAGTGGGAGGACACCGACCTGCGCCGCGTCGCCGAAAACGCCGCCGAGAGCCTGTCCGAGGAGGCGGACGCCGCCGGCGTGACGCTGACGGTCGAGGGCGGCGCGGCCCCGATGCGGGGCGTCACGCAGTACCTGTACAGCATCGTCTACAACCTCTGCGACAACGCGATCAAATACAGCGCCCCCGGCGGCGTCGTGACCGTCCGCACCGGGACGCTGCCCGGCGGGGCCGTGCGGCTCGCGGTGGCCGATACGGGCATCGGCATCCCGCCCGAGCATCAGGACCGCGTGTTCGAGCGGTTCTATCGCGTCGACAAAAGCCGCTCCAAGGCGGTCGGCGGCACCGGGCTCGGCCTGTCCATCGTCAAGCACGCCGCCCGCCTCCACGGCGCGTCCATCGACCTCGAGAGCGAACCGGGCCGGGGCTCCACCTTCACGATCACCTTCCCCGGACACGCCCCGGGCGTGTAACGCAGCGGCGGCAACAGAATCAATACAACTGTTCGGCAGCCCGGCAAGGCGGGCGCCGAACAGTTTTTCTTTCAGGAAAACGAATGATCGTATTATACCGTTCTCTTGTTATACTGTTCTCAAATGAAAAGCTCCGTTTCGTTACCGGGCGCAAAGCCTTGGAATTGCTGCCTTTTCGAGCGAATATAAAGTTCTTTTTGATCCTTTTTCTTTCAAGAAAAAGGATTACGCGGCGGTTTTGGGGGCGCGGGATTTGCGGCGGGGGTTGTCCGGGACGAGGGCGCGGGCGGTGCGTTCGGGCAGGCCGGCCATCGGGATGAGCACGAGCAGCATCGCGAGCCGCAGAAGCGTGTTCATCAGGGCGACGGACTGCGGGTCGACGGCCTCGGCCATGAAGCCGAAGCCCGCGAACAGGTGCACGGCGTAAAACGCCCCGCCGACGAGAAACGCCCCCATCCCGGCGGCGATGATATACACATACGCCGTGCGCCGGGCTTCGGCCCCGGCCCCGATCGCCGCGAACAGCACCGGCACGCCCGCGCCGACCGCAATGCCCAACAGCAGCGGCAGCGCCATCCCGCCCGTCACGGCCCCGGTCACCGACAGCGCCTGCATCACGCCGACCGCCGCCGACGCCGATTGCAGCACCACCGATATCACGCCGCCGATCACGGCCCCGGCCACCGGGTTTGTCATCGAGCGCATCGCGCCCGTGAACCACGGCTGCGAGCCGAGCGATTCCGCCGCGGCGCTCATGACCGCAAGCCCCGCCATCAGCACGGCAAAGCCCATGAGCACGTCCCCGGCCCAGCGCCGGGCGCCGTCGCGGCCCGATATGCGCAGCACGGCCCCGACCGCCGCCGCGAGACACGCGAGCGTCCTCGCGGACAGCAGCTCGCCGATCATGCCGCCGCCGCCGGCGTAGCCGAGGCAGATGATCCAGCCCGTGACCGACGTGCCGAGGATCGAGCCCAATATCACGCCGACCGCCTGCCGCGGCTTCATCATCCCGGCGTTCACGAAGCCGACCGCCATCGCGCTCGTGGCGCACGACGACTGCAGCACCGCCGTGACCGCCGTGCCGAGCAGCACGCCCTTCCATGTCGTGTTGGACAGCCTGTACAGAACCGGCTCCAGCCGTCCGTCAGACGCCGCCCGAAGCCCGTCCCCCATCAGCGTCATGCCGAACAGGAACAGGGCGATCCCCGTCAGCAGACGCAGCGCCTGCGCGGGATCCGTCATCCATGCGTTCATATTCAATGCTCCCTTCTGTCGTTACGGCTCCAGCGTACCGCCGGGCGATCAAATCCGCTACCGTCCGTCCGTAAAACTCCCGTCAAATCGCCGCCGCCCCCGCGTACCCGAACGCGGGGAGGGATTTACACATAATTTACAATTCTGTGATTGTTATTTTGATGTTAATGGGGTAAAATCGAATACGTATGGAAAGCTGTAGAGATTTCAATTTATTAATGTGTTTGTGGGAGAATCTGTCCGCATGACAATCGTAAACATCGTATCCCTTCTCGGCGGGCTTGCGCTGTTCCTTTACGGCATCGCCCTCATGGGCGACGGGCTTGGGATGGTGGCCGGCAATAAACTGCAG
>CAJOFW010000100.1:12607-14715 GCA_905234005.1 uncultured Oscillospiraceae bacterium | reverse complement strand
GGAAGAAAGCGCAAATCTGAAAGGAGAAACCACATGAAAAAGCTGCTTTGCATCCTCCTGTGCGCCGTTCTGGCGCTCAGCCTGGGCGTCGGCGCGTTCGCCTCGTCCGGGGAAGCGTCCGGTGAATCGAGCGGGGAAAGCTCCTCCTCCGTCACCGTCACGGACTCCGCCGTCGCCAATCCCGACGCGGCCATCACGCTCGACGGCGTGGCCATGGGTCAGGTCAACCGGCTCGTGACGACCGCCGCCTTCGTCTACGACGGCGGCGAGCTCGACGAGGCCCACTCCACCATGGCGGGCGTCACCGTGGAGGACGGCGTGACCTATATCACCTCCACGGCGGACAACGAGGTCGGCATCGCCATCCGCAACACCGGCGCGTTCGTCCTCGGCGGCGAGTCCGATCCCGCGCTCGTGGCGGAGAAGATCAATTTCTCGTTCATCACCGGCGCGTATTACCCCGACTGGGACGCCTTCTGCGAGGCGCTCGGCTATGACGCCTCCCTGTCCATCGAGGAGATCGCGCAGATCCTCGTCGACAACGGCAGCGCCAGCTCGTACACGAACCTCGGCCTCGCCGCGCCCGAGACCGTCGTGCTCAGCGATTACGTCCTCGACCTCGCCGGCATCGGCGGCAACGACATGGGCGGCTACGGCGCGGGCGTCTACGTGACCGACAACGCGGTCGCGGAGCTGAACAACTTCCGCGTCATCACCCGCGGCCCCGGCCGCGGCACGCTGTTCACCCGCTTCGCAGCGAATGTCACCGTGAACGACTCCACGTTCTACGCCGTGTCCGACCCGACCCTGTACACGATGCAGGGCTGCCCGCCGGGGCTGTTCCTCGAGGGCAAGATCCGCGCCACCAACGCCGTCGGCGCGTCCTGCGTCACCTACAACGGCTCCGCCGTCATCTCCCAGGGCTGGGGCGCTCTCAGCACCGACTCCGACGACCTCTACACCGACTGGTCGAACCCCACCGAGCTGCACGTCAATGACAGCTACATCGCCGTTCTCACGAGCGGCTACGGCGCATACTCCGACGGCGGCGCCCGCGATTACTTCATCGGCTCCGTCATCGACGTGCCCGACTACGCCGCCGTCGAGACCGGCAGCGGCATCGTATCCTACACCGACTGCGTCATCAACTCCGGCGAGTACGGCGTCATGACCCACTCCGGCAACAGCCGGGGCGACATCGTGTTCGAGAACACCGAGCTGCACGTCGGCGAGGCCGGCGTCATGCTCCGCGACACCGCGAACACCGTCATCTTCGACAACTGCACGATCGCCTTCGACGGCACCTACGAGATCAATCCCGAGCTCGCCGCCGCCTGCGGCGTGGACATCGCCGACGTCGACGCCGAGTTCGGCACCGTAAACGGCGTCTTCGCCGACTACGAGCACACGGTCTTCAGCGCCGAGGACTCCAACTGCATCGTGAAGCTCATCCACAACTCCGACTCCGGCTCCGGCACCGAGTCCACCGTCACGGCCCCGACCGTCACGATCAAAAACTCCGACATGACCGGCGACATCCTCAACACCGCCGCCATGGAGGGCGACGACTATACCGCCACCAGCGGCCCCGCCGGCGTCGGCGTCCGTCCGGCCCGCAGCCTCGTCGTCACACTCGACGCGTCCTCGGTCACCGGCGCGATCTCCCTCGGTCAGGACACCTGGGCGCAGACGTACTTCGCCTCCGGCTCCAACACGACGCAGGTCATCGGCTACGCCGCCTCGACCGAGCTGGGTATGTTCCGTGAGGGCGACGCCGGCCTGAGCCTCACGCTCGAAAACGGCGCCGTCTGGACCGTCGCCGAGGACTCCTGCCTCACCTCCCTGACAATCGACGAGACCTCCTCCGTCGCCTGCGCCGGCATGACCGTCGACGGCGTGGAGACCCCCGTCGCCCCCGGCACCTACACCGGCGAAATCGTCGTCCTCGCCGCGTAATACTTTGTATTCGCTTTGAAAAGGCAGCGAATCCGGGGTTCCGCGCCCGGTAACGGAAGATAAGCTATGAATCATGGCTCGTTATAACACACCGTCCGACCGGATCCGTCGCGGACAAACCCGCCGCGGGCGCGCAGACCGCCTCCCCTTTG
>CAJOFW010000100.1:0-12527 GCA_905234005.1 uncultured Oscillospiraceae bacterium | reverse complement strand
TGTAAAAAGGAGTGCTGAACACACCTATGCGACAAATACTTACCCGCTATTGGGGCAGGTACAAAAATTCCCTGTTTCTCACCCCCCTGTTCGTCCTGCTGGAGACGCTCGTCACGCTGGCGCTGCCCACGCTTATGTCGAACATCGTGGACGTCGGCGTGGCCGGCGGCGACCGTGCCTACATCATCCGCTGCGGCGTGCTCATGGCGTTGCTCGCGCTCATCAGCATGGGCGCCGGCTTTCTGAGCACCTGGCACGCCTCCCGCGCCGCGAACGGCTTCGGCTCGAACCTGCGCGTGGCGATGTTCCACCACATTCAGGAGTTCTCCTTCGGCGACATCGACCGCTTCTCCACCGCGAGCCTCATCACCCGCACCACCAGCGACGTGCGCCAGCTCCAGCTCGCGATCCAGATGATGATGCGCACCTTCATCCAGGCGCCGTTCCAGCTCGTCGTCGCGATCGTCATCGTCATGACATACAGCGCGAAGCTCGCCCTGATCTACATCATCGCGGTGCCGGTGCTGTTTGCCGGCGTGCTGCTCGTCATGCGTTCGGTCGACAAGCTGTTCACGCTCGTGCAGCAGCGGCTCGACGACATGAACGCCGACATTCAGGAGAACCTGATCGCCATCCGCGTTGTCAAGGCGTTCGTGCGCCAGCACTACGAGCGCGAGAAATTCCGCCGCGCCAACGACGGCCTGACGCACGCGAACCTCCGCGCCGTCGGCCTCATCATCACAATGACCCCGCTCGCGACGATCATCCTAAACGGCGTGACGCTCTGCCTGTACTGGTTCGGCGGGCGCATGGTCGCGACGGGCGAGATCCAGTCCGGCCAGCTCCTCGCCGTCATCAGCTACCTGACGCAGATCATGATGAGCGTCATGATGTTCTCGATGGTGCTCATGCAGTACATCCGCAGCCGCGCCTGCGGCAAGCGCATCGCCGAGGTGCTGAACGCCGAGCCGGACATCCGCTCCCGTCCGGACGCCGCGGAGCACGTCATCGGCCCGGGCCGCGGTTCCGTCGAATTCAAAAACGTCAGCTTCCGCTACGCCCGCACCGGCACCGGCGAGGAGGTGCTCAAAAACATCTCCCTGACCGCCGCCCCGGGCGAGACGATCGCGATCGTCGGCGGCACCGGCTCCGGCAAATCGAGCCTTGTGAACCTCATCCCCCGCTTCTACGACGTGTCGGACGGCGAGCTTCTCGTCGACGGCGTCGACGTGCGGGATTACCGCATCGAGGATCTGCGCGGCGGCATCGGCATGGTGCTGCAGAACAACATCCTGTTCACCGGTACGATCCGTGAAAACATCCTCTGGGGCAAGGAGGACGCCACGGTCGACGAGGTCATCGACGCCCTCCGCGCCGCGCAGGCGTGGGACTTCGTCTCCGAGCTGCCCGACGGCCTCGACACGGTCATCCGCCAGGGCGGCACGAACGTCTCCGGCGGCCAGAAGCAGCGCCTGTGCATCGCCCGGGCCATGCTCAAGAAGCCGGCCATTCTGATCCTCGACGACTCCACCAGCGCCGTCGACTCCGACACCGAGGGCCGCATCCGCGAGAGCTTCCGCCGGGAGCTGAAGGATACGACCGTGTTCATCATCGCCCAGCGCATATCGTCGGTCGTGAACGCCGACCGGATCGTCGTGCTCGAGGGCGGCATGATCGAATCCATCGGCACGCACGCCGAGCTGATGGAGACCAGTCCCATTTACAGAGAGATCTACACATCCCAGGTAGAGGAGGCGCTGTCCGATGGCTGAGAAGAGAAAATCCATCCTGTCCCAGCTCAGGGAACGCATCGCCGTTGACAGCGTGGACGTAAACGACGAGAACATCTACAAAAACATCGCCCGCGGCCCCGGCCCCGGCGGCGGCCGTGACTTCCGCCGCCCGAAGGACACGAAGGGCACGCTCCTGCGCATCCTCGGCTACGCCGGCAAGCGCAAGTCCAGCATCGTATTCATCCTGCTGTTCATGCTGATATCCTCCGGCTGCTCGCTGCTCGCGAGCTACTACCTCAAGCCGCTGATCGACGACTACATCGTCCCGCTCATCACGCAGGAATCGAAGGACTACACCGCGCTCGCGATGCAGCTTCTTCTGCTCGCCGGCATCTATATCGTGAGCGCCGCCGCGACGTATTTCACGTCCCGGTCGTGCATGAATCTCGCCCAGTGGGCGACGAACGCCCTGCGCAAGGATCTCTTCTCCGCGCTGCAGGATCTGCCCATCACCTACTACGACGCCCACACCCACGGCGAGCTCATGAGCCGCTTCTCGAACGACGCGGACAACGTGCAGATGTGCCTTGAGCAGGGCATCGTGCAGTTTCTGTCCGGCATCATCACGTTCGTCGGCACGATCATCCTGATGGTCACGCTGAGCTGGCGGCTGTTCATCATCACGCTCATCACGGTCGCGCTGTCGTTTCTGCTCGTGCGGGGCATCGGCAAATACTCCCGCATCCTCTTCAAGAAGCAGCAGTCGTCCCTCGGCATCCTGAACGGCAACATCGAGGAGATGCTCGACGGACTCAAGGTCGTCAAGGCGTTCAGCTTCGAAAAGCGCGCCAAGGACGCCTTCGGCGAGCTGAACGACGAATACCGCGAGAACTCGATCTTCGCGAACTTCCTCGGCTCCATCATCTTCCCGACGATGAACGCCATCATGAACATCTGCTACGCGGTGACGGCCGTCCTCGGCGGCTTCATGACGCTGGCGGGCCGGTTCACGATCGGCTCTCTCGGCGTGTACCTCAACTACATCCGTCAGGTCACGATGCCGATCAACATGATGTCGAACCAGGCGATCAACCTCTTCTCGGCCATCGCCGGCGCGGAGCGCATCTTCGCGGTCATCGACCACAAGCCCGAGCTCGACGACGGCACGGTCACGCTCGTGTCCGTCAACCGGGCGGACGACGGCACGCTCTCCGAGAGCGAGTCCGGCGAGCGCACCGGTCTCTGGGCGTGGAAGCTCCCGCGGGAGGACGGCGGCTTTGAATACCGCGAGGTACAGGGCAGCGTCCGCATCGAGCACGTAAACTTCTCCTACGTCCCCGGCAAGCCGATTCTGAAGGACGTGACGGTCTGGGCCAAGCCCGGCCAGAAGATCGCGTTCGTCGGCTCCACCGGCGCCGGCAAGACGACGATCACAAACCTCATCAACCGCTTCTACGAGATCGACGAGGGCCGCATCCTCTTCGACGGCATCGACGTCAGGGACATCAAAAAGGCCGCTCTGCGCCGCAGTCTCGGCATGGTGCTGCAGGACACGAACCTCTTCACCGGCACGGTCATGGAGAACATCCGCTACGGCCGTCTCGAGGCAACGGACGAGGAGTGCGTCGCCGCCGCGAAGACCGCGAACGCCCACAGCTTCATCACCCGCCTGCCCGACGGCTACGACACGATGATCACGGGCAACGGCCAGAACCTGTCCCAGGGCCAGCGGCAGCTTCTCGCGATCGCCCGCACCGCCGTCGCCGGACACCCGGTCATGATCCTCGACGAGGCGACAAGCTCCATCGACACACGCACCGAAAAGCTCATCGACCGGGGCATGGATACGCTGATGGAGGGCCGGACGGTGTTCGTCATCGCCCACCGCCTGTCCACGGTGCGCAACGCCGACGCGATCGTCGTCATCGAGCACGGCGAGATCGTCGAGCGCGGCAGCCACGAGGAGCTGCTCGAGCAGCAGGGCCGGTACTATATGCTCTACACCGGCCAGTCCGAGCTCGAATAATATGGACGACTGGCAGAGCCTCAGGGCCGAATGCGCCGGCTGTCAGCGCTGTGAGCTTGGCCGGACGCGGACGAATCTCGTCTTCGGCGTCGGCAACGAGAACGCCGACATCATGTTCATCGGCGAAGGCCCCGGCGAGCAGGAGGATCTGCGCGGCGAGCCGTTCGTCGGCCCGGCGGGGCAGCTTCTCGACGTCATGCTCGAGATCATCGGCCTTGACCGCACGACGGTCTACATCGCGAACATCGTCAAATGCCGTCCGCCCCGCAACCGCGACCCGCTCCCGGACGAGCAGGCCGCCTGCGTGGGCTGGCTGTACCGGCAGATCAATCTTGTGGATCCGAAGCTGATCGTATTTCTCGGCCGCATCGCGGCCACGGCGTTCATCCGCGCCGATTTCCGCATCACACGGGAGCACGGCCAGTGGTTCGACGTGCTCGGACGCAAGGCCATGGCGCTCTATCATCCCTCCGCGCTGCTGCGCGACCCGTCGAAGCGGCCGGAGACCTTCGTTGACCTCAAGCACATACAACAGGAGTTATCAAAGCTTTCATGATCGACTTTCATTCCGTGACCCTCGAGGACAAGCGCTGGATCGTCCCGCTCGTGTGGGCGGAGGGCTCGTCCAGCGCGGATTTTGCCTTCGCGAACATCTATATGTGGGATCACGCCTACAGCCAGTACGTCGCCCGCTGCGGCGACCGCGTCGTCGTGATGCTCGGCTACAACGACGCGCCGTTTTTCGCCTACCCCGTCGGCACAGGCCCGCTCGCGCCGGTCATGGACGAGCTGGCCGCCTATGCCGCGTCGCACGGCTTTCCGTTCGTCGTGCGCGGCGTGACGGGCGGGCACCTGCCCGACCTCGAGGCGCTGTATCCGGGCCGGTGCGGGGTCACGCCCGACCGGGACGTCTGGGACTACGTGTACAGCGCCGAAAAGCTCGACACCCTCGCCGGCAAGCATCTGCACGGCAAGCGCAACCACATCCACCGCTTCGAGTCCGAGAACCCCGACTGGCGGTTTTCTCCGCTCACGCCCGCCGATTTCCCCGCGTGCCTCAACCTCCTTGACGGATGGATCGCCGAGAAGGGCGACAGCGTGGACGGCGGCGCCGAGGCGGAGTACGAGGCCATCCGACGCGCCCTCGCGCACTTCGACGACCTCGACATGGACGGCGGCATCCTGCGCGTCGGTGACCGGCCCGTCGCGTTCACGCTCGGCGAACGCGTGTGCGAGCACACGTTCATCGTCCACTTCGAGAAGGCCATCGCGGATATAAACGGCGCGTACCCGATGATCAACCGCGAGTTCGTCCGGCTCGTCCGGCAAAAATACCCCGCCGTCGAATGGATCAACCGCGAGGACGACATGGGTCTCGACAGCCTCCGCCAGTCCAAGGAGAGCTACCGGCCCGACCGTATGGTAGAGAAATATTCCGTGGTGATAAGAAATGTCTGATTTGTCTGATTTCATCCTCCGTCCCGCTTCGGACGCGGACAGGCCCGCCCTCCGCGCCCTGTGGCAGCGCGTCTTTGGGGACGACGACGCGTACATCGACAGCTTCTTCGAGCACATGATGCCCGGCGGCGGCTGCGTCGTCGCGGAGGCGGACGGGAAGCCCGTGTCCGCCATGTATGTCCTGCGGGGGCTGCTGCTCCTGCCCTACCGCAAAAAGCGGCTCACGGCGGCGTATACCTACGCCCTCGCCACGCTGCCCGAATACCGGGGGCGCGGCATAGGCACGGCGGTCTACAAGGCCGCGAACGACGAGGCGCTGTCCGGCGCGGACGCGGCCTGCGTCCTCCCGGCGGGAGCCGGGGCTGTACCCGTTCTACGAGAACGCGGCCGGCGCAAAGCCGCTGGCCTTCGTCCGTGAGGCACGGTTATCGCGCGCGGAGATCGACGCGACAAACCGCGTCATGTCCATGCGTCTGCCCGGCTGGCAGTACGGCGGCATCCGGGAGCAGTACCTGACCGGTATGCCGCACGCCGTGTTCGGCGAGGCGCTGTACGACCACCTCGAGGGGACGGGCACGGAGTTCTTCATGCTGGACGGCGGCGTCGCCGCGGCCGAGACGGCGGACGGCGTGTGCCGGATCACCGAGCTTCTCGTGCCCGACGCCGACCCGGCGGCCTGCATCGCCACCATCGCCGCGTGGTGCCCGGCGGAGGAATACATCGTCCGCACGCCGCTCTTCTACGACGGCCCGGGGCAGGCGCGCCCCCTCGTCCTCGCCGCGCTGAAGGCCGCGCCGGATTTCCCGATGACCGGCGACCTCTGGTGGGGCTTCGGGCTTGAGTGATACTTTTTCTTGAAAGAAAAAGTATCAAAAAGAACTTTGTATTCGCTCCAAAAAGACAGCGTTTCCAAGGCTTTGTGCCCGGTAACGAGACGAAGCTTTTAATCGTGGAGCAGTATGAGGTCGACGCGTCCGCCGGCTCTGCAAGAACAAATTTTTCACAGAATTTAATATTTTCGCAACAAACCCGCCCTTTCTTTTGTAACACTCGTTTGCTATCATAATTCTTGCAAGAGCCAGTTTCATCTTTTTCATTTTGTCCTCAATCCATAAGGGAGACCCCGGAACGAAAGCAGCGTTCCGGGGTCTTTCTTTATAACGGTTCGGCACCCGCGGATTATCCCAGCATGCCCCGCAGGAATATCTCGAGGCCGATGGCGATCAGGATGAGACCGCCCACGATCGTGGCCTTGTCGGCGAGGCGTGTGCCGAACCGCCGCCCGACGGCGAGGGCGATCATACAAAGTCCGAACGTCACCGCGCCGATGACGGCGGCGCTCGCCGCCGCCATGACGGCGGGATACGACGCGATCGTGAACCCGACGGACAGCGCGTCGATGCTCGTCGCGACGCCCTGCACGATCAGAACGCCGGGCGTGAGCCTCGCCGCCGGCTTCTCCGCGTCGGCGCTGTCGCGGGACAGGCCGTCCCGGAGCATCTTCCCGCCGATGTACACAAGCAGAACCAGCGCGATCCACGGAATAAACCGTTCGACCGCGCCAAACGCCGCCACGACCGTATGCACGCACAGCCAGCCGAGCAGCGGCATGGCGATCTGAAACAGGGCGTATACCCCCGCGATGGCGCACATGCGTCCGGGACGCATATCCGGCTCGGCGAGGCCGTTCGCGAGGGACACGGAGAACGCGTCCATCGCAAGCCCGGCGCCGAGCAGCGCGCTGTTGGCAAAAAAGAGAAAATCCCAGCTCACAGGACGTTACACGTTCCCTTCATCATGGCATTCGCTTCGACGTGAAGAATTATTTGCTGCGTCTCTTCTTCCGGAGAGGAAAAATGATGCTCAAAGTATCAAAAAGAACTTTGTATTCGCTTCGAAAAGACAGCGTTTCCAAGGCTTTGCGCCCGGTAACGAGACGAAGCTTTTAATCGGAGAACAGTATCAGAAATCGGCGTTGCCGACGGTGCGGGGGTGCAGCTCCACGTCGCGGATGTTCGACACGCCGGTGAGGTACATGACCATGCGCTCAAAGCCGAGGCCGAAGCCGGCGTGACGGCATGAGCCGTAGCGCCGCAGATCGAGGTACCACCAGTAGTCCTCCTCCTTGAGCCCCAGCTCCGCCATACGGGCGGTCAGCACGTCCAGCCGCTCCTCGCGCTGGCTGCCGCCGATGATCTCGCCGATGCCGGGCACGAGGCAGTCCGCCGCCGCGACGGTCTTGCCGTCGTCGTTCAGGCGCATATAGAACGCCTTGATTTCCTTCGGGTAGTCGGTGACGAAAAGCGGCTTTTTGTAGACCTGCTCGGTCAGATAGCGCTCGTGCTCCGTCTGCAGATCCATGCCCCACGCGACCGGGAACTTGAATTCCGCGCCGGATTTTTGCAGGATGTCCACCGCCTCGGTGTACGTCACGCGGCCGAACTCGCTCGACGCAACGTGCTCGAGCCGCTCGCGCAGGCCCTTGTCGACGAAGCTGTTGAAGAACTCGATCTCCTGCGGGCACTTCTCGAGCACGGTCGTGATGATGTACTTCACCATCGCCTCCATGCACTCGAGGTCGCCGGCAAGGTCGCAGAACGCCATCTCCGGCTCGATCATCCAGAACTCGGCGGCGTGGCGCTGGGTGTTGGAGTTCTCGGCGCGGAAGGTCGGGCCGAACGTGTACACGTCGCCGAACGCCATCGCGAAGTTCTCCGCGTTGAGCTGGCCGGACACGGTCAGGCTCGTGACCTTGCCGAAGAAATCGCGGCTGTCGTCGACCGTGCCGTCCTCGCGGCGGGGCGGGTCGTTGAGATCAAGCGTCGTGACGCGGAACATCTCGCCCGCGCCCTCGCAGTCGGAGCCGGTGATGATCGGCGTGTGCACGTACACGAAGCCCCGGCCCTGAAAGAAGTCGTGGATCGCCTGCGCCGCGACGGAGCGGACGCGGAACGTCGCCGAAAAGAGGTTCGTCCTCGGCCGCAGATGCTGGATCGTGCGCAGATACTCGACCGTGTGGCGCTTTTTCTGCAGGGGGTAGTCCGACGCGGACGCGCCCTCGACCGTCACGGACGACGCCTTCAGCTCAAACGGCTGCTTCGCCTCCGGCGTGAGCACGAGCGTACCCTTGACGATCAGCGCCGCGCCGACGTTCTGCTTCGCGATCTCGTCGTAGTTGTCGAGAAGCTGCCGCTCGATCACGACCTGCAGGCCCTTGAACGAGCTGCCGTCGTTCAGCTCGATGAATCCGAAATTTTTCTGGTCACGCACGGTGCGCGCCCAGCCGCATACGGTGACGGGCGCGGCGGTATACGCCTCCGGCTCGGCCCAGATCGCGGCAATGCGCGTTCTTTCCATCATATTACGCGCCTCCTGTATAAAATAGTGGTGTTGCGGTTCGGGGGTGTGCTTTCAGTCGACGCCGACCATCACGCTGGTGGCCTTGATGACGGCCAGCGCGTCCTCGCCGGCGGCGAGGCCCAGCTCGTCCACGGCGGCGTTCGAGATCGTCGCGGAGATCGTGTTCCCGCCGAGGACGTCGAGCTTCACGATCGAATTGACCGCGCCGCGTTCGACGTTCACGACCTTGCCCGGGAACTGGTTCCGGGCGCTCAGGCAGAGGTGCTCCCCGCGTCCGACCATGACCTCGGTGGCCTTGATGACCGCGTAAGCGGCCTTCCCCGGCGCAAGGCCAAGCTCCCGAATGGACGCCATCGAGATCGTGGCGCTGACGGGCGTGCCGTTTACGTCGATCGTCACGATCCCGTTCACCGCGCCCTCGTTTATATTTGTAACCGTACCGGCAAGCTGATTTCTGGCGCTGAGCTTCATGATATTGTTCCTCCTTATTCGAATCCGTCCCGCGCGGGGACGGCAAAGCAATGCCCGTCAAACGACCCCGCGTCCTCGTCCGCGGAAATCCCTTCCACCTATAATAAAGCAAAACCTCCGCGGATGCAAGAAAAAAATGAACCCCGCCCCCGAACCGCGCAAAGGATGCGGCTCAGGGGCGGTCTTCCGTCTCGTCCTCGATGTATTCCATGATATCGCCGACCTGACAGCGCAGGATTTTACAGAACATTTCGACCGTGTGCGTGCTGACGCTCTCGTTGCGCTTGAGCCGCGTGATCTGTCCCGGACTGACGTGATAGCGGTGAATCAGCGCGTACTGCGATATGCCCCTGTCCTTCATGACCTCCCAGAGCCGGTCAAATGAAATCATACCATCCAAGCCTCACTTTCTGCTTGAATGTTAACCGAATATGGTATATAATCATATTAACCAATATCGGTTATTGTATGTCATCTGAAGGGAGAGAGAAAACGCATGAACACCCTTGCACCAAGAGACACCCTGCAATACCTGCAAAACACGCGGGATATGGAGCTGGATCTGTACGAGCTGCGGCAGTATTACGGGGAGCTGGAGGCAGATTTGAAGGCGGCGCAAAATCCAAGGTTGAATCCGATACTTCCGAATAAAAGCCCAAAGGATGATGGCTATATGGCCTCTTTGTCTATAGGTTTGTTTATCGGGTTTATTGTTGACATTTTTATATTTCTGTTCAATGGTTTCGAGATCAGTCTTTTCATGTTTGTTTTCCCAATTTTATGCATAATAACTTGTATTTTGATCGACACCGCTTCCTATGCTTCCGAAAGAAAAAAAGCAGAGGAGAAAACCCAGCGGGTAAATGAAAAGCGAACAGCAGAGAATGAGCGTATCATTCAAATCGCGAATCGACGAGTGCCTTTAATTCAAGCCGAGATGAACCATGTCACAACGCTATTCAATCAGGTTCAGTCCACGCTGAACGCCTACTACAACACGAACGTCGTATACGCAAAATACCGGGGCCTTGTGCCGATCACGATGTTCTGCGAATACTTCGAGTCCGGCCGTTGCACGACGCTGGAGGGGCACGAGGGCGCTTACAACATTTACGAAAACGAGATACGCCTGAATCTGATCATCACAAAGCTGGACGACATCATCACCCGTCTCGACCGGATTCAGTCGAATCAGTACATGCTCGCCAATATGCTCGGCGACTGCACGCGCCAGATCGCCCGGCTCTCCGACGCGGCGGATCAGCAGATACGGCACATGCGGAAAATCGAGGCGAACACGGAGGCGGCCGCGTATTACAGCCAGCTCACCGAACGGAACACCGCCTACGCGAACTGGTTCTACTATCTCAACTCGCTGCGATGATTGAACCGCGACAGAAGGGAGAAGCGCTATGGAACATATCCCGGACAAGGGAATACCCCCCGCTGACAACATCAAATTCCTGAAGGTATACAGAACCCTGTCCTCGACAACCGTAACATTCACGCCGGTCATCGACGGTTTCACGGATTATACCATGTGGCTGATGCTGCAGAGCAAATAACGCGAACAGGAAGCGCCGGGTCGTCCGGCGCTTCCTGTTTGTATGCTTGTATATATTCTTATCCTTCAACAAACGTGATCAAATCCCCGTCAAAGTACCGCAGTATCGCGGCTCTTCCTACGACGAAGTCGGATGCGTCTATCGTCACCGTCACGCCGTCGGCGGCGACGGCGGCGGTCATTGCGTAGTCGGGGAGGGCGGGGAATACGTTTTCCTCCAGCTCCTTTACCAGCGCGTCGGGGTGGGCGGCGTAGTATTCCGTCGTCTCCGGCGGCGTGTAGCCGGGGATCGGGCTGCGGCCGCTCGTCAGGCAGATCGCCGTCACCAGCACCGCGAGCGCGAGAAACAGCACGCACCCGGCGGGCCGTATGCGTTTTACAAACTGCTGGCCCGCCGTCTCACGCGGCGCGGGCTGTACGGGTCTGTTTTCGTCCAAATCAGTACTTCACCCGCTCGGCGATGTACGCGGCAACCTCGCCGATGGGGATGCGCACCTGCTCCATCGAGTCGCGCTCGCGGACGGTGACGCAGTGGTCGGCCTCGATCGTGTCGTCGCCGACGGTCTGGAAGTCGAACGTCACGCAGAACGGCGTGCCGATCTCGTCCTCGCGGCGGTAGCGCTTGCCGATGGAGCCGGTCTCGTCGTAGTCGCAGGAGAACTGCTTCGACAGCTCGGCGTAAAGCTCCTTCGCGGGGCCGGTCAGAACCTCCTTCTTCGACAGCGGCAGCACGGCGACCTTGTACGGCGCGAGGGCCGGATGCAGATGCAGCACCACGCGGATATCGGGGTTGCCCTTCTTGTCCACGCCGACCTGCTCCTCGTCGTAAGCGTCCACAAGGAACGCCAGCATGGCGCGGTCGGCGCCGAGGGACGGCTCGATGACGTAGGGGATGTACGGCGTGACCGTGCCCTCCTCCTTGTACTCCATCTTCTCGCCGGAGAAGGTCTGGTGCTGGGTGAGGTCGTAATCGGTGCGGTCGGCGATGCCCCAAAGCTCGCCCCAGCCGAACGGGAAGAGATACTCGAAGTCCGTCGTGGCCTTGGAGTAGAAGCTCAGCTCCTCGGGGGAGTGATCGCGCAGGCGGAGGTACTCGTCCGTCATGCCGAGGCCGAGCAGCCACTCGTGGCAGAACGTGCGCCAATACTGGAACCACTCGAGGTCGGTGCCCGGCTCGCAGAAGAATTCAAGCTCCATCTGCTCGAATTCGAGGATGCGGAACGTGAAGTTGCCCGGCGTGATCTCGTTGCGGAAGGACTTGCCGATCTGGCAGATGCCGAACGGGATCTTCTTGCGCGTGGTGCGCAGCACGCTCTTGTAGTCGACGAAAATGCCCTGCGCCGTCTCGGGGCGCAGGTATACGTCCGTGCCGCTCTCCTGCGTGACGCCCTGATGGGTCTTGAACATGAGGTTGAACTTCTTGATGTCGGAGAAATCGCACGCGCCGCAGCCCGGGCAGGGGATGCTCTTCTCGCGGATGTAGGCGACCATCTCGTCGTTCGTCATGGCCTCGACGTTCGTCTCGACGCCGGTCTCAAGCGCCCATTCCTCGATGAGCTTGTCGGCGCGGTGGCGGCGCTTGCAGCCCTTGCAGTCGATCAGGGGGTCGTTGAAGTTCGAGACGTGGCCGGACGCCTCCCATACGCGGGGATTCATCAGGATGCCGGCGTCCAGGCCGACGTTGTACGGGGACTCCTGCACGAATTTCTTCCACCAGGCGTCCTTGACGTTCCGCTTCATCAGAACGCCGAGGGGGCCGTAGTCCCAGGAGTTGGCGAGGCCGCCGTAAATCTCGGAGCCGGCAAAGACAAAGCCGCGGTTCTTGCACAGAGCCACGATCTTCTCCATCGTTTTGTCTTCGGCACGCATACGCATAGTGATGTATTCTCCTTTTATGTGATGAATAATGTATAAC
>CAJOFW010000099.1:5853-6488 GCA_905234005.1 uncultured Oscillospiraceae bacterium | reverse complement strand
AGGGCGAGGCTGCACGCGCAGCTTGCGCAGGTGATGAACGACGTGGAAAAGCTCATGGACAAGATCGCCGACGCCGACGCGGTGGTGATGAAGTACCTGACCCGCCGCATCCACGAGCTGGACGATCAGGCCGCGTCGCTGCGCCGGGAGCTGGAGGCGCTCGAGATATCGGACGATACCGGCGGCGGGCGGGTGCTCACGGACTACATGGCGCGCTGGGAGGCGCTGTCGTTCGACGACCGCCGCGCCGTCGTCGAGCTTCTCATCGCCCGCGTCCGGGCCGGGGCGGACGGCTGCGTCATCGAGTGGCGGATATGACGTTCGCCTGTTTCACCGGGCGGCGAAAACGGTCGGCGGAATCGGGCGGGGAAAAGGATGCTTCACCCTGCCTGTAACGGCGAGGCGCTGCGGATAGCCACGGATCGCCTCGACCAGCGGAATGTCTACGCGATCAATCCCGCGTTCGACCGGTAACACCCGGCGGGGCGGCGGCGCTCCGGGAGAGCCGCCGCCGTTTCCGCGCCGACCGGACGCGGTGTTTTCCGGATAATGATAATTACATAACTAGCATTGCCAACGGTGCGCAAGTGGCGTATAATGTTGTCAATGAGAAAAAATTGAAGGAACAGACAGCT
>CAJOFW010000099.1:0-5759 GCA_905234005.1 uncultured Oscillospiraceae bacterium | reverse complement strand
CGGGGCGTGGCAACGGCGGAGGCCGCCGCCGCATTCACGGGCGGAGCGGCACAGGCGCTGGAGGATCCCTTCCGGCTGACCGATATGCGGGCCGCCGTCGACCGCATCGAACGCGCCCGACAGGACAACGAAACAGTGGCCGTCTACGGGGATTACGACGTGGACGGCATAACCTCCGCCTGTCTTCTCACCGAATATCTCCGTGGTATCGGACTCAATACCGAGCTATACATCCCGGACCGGATCGCCGAGGGCTATGGACTCAACAACGACGCGATCCGAAGACTGCACGAAAAAAACGTCACGCTCATCATCACGGTCGACTGCGGCATAACCGCCGTGGAGGAGACCGACTACGCCGCCTCCCTCGGCGTCGATATGATCATCACCGACCACCACGAGTGTCAGGCGGCGCTGCCCGCCGCCGTCGCGGTGGTGGATCCCAAGCGGCCCGACTGCGCGTTTTGCGGGCGGGAGCTGGCCGGCGTCGGCGTGGCGTTCAAGCTCGTCTGCGCGCTGAGCGGGGACGAGACGGCCATGCTCCGGCGCTACGCCGACCTCGTCGCCGTCGGCACGATCGCGGACGTGATGCCGCTCGTGGACGAAAACCGCGAGATCACCCGCATCGGCCTTGACAAGCTCCGCCGCGACCCGAGGCCCGGTCTCGCGGCGCTGCTGGCCGAGGCCGGCGTGGCCGATCGCCCCATCACGGCGACAACCGTCGGCTTTGCGCTCGCGCCGCGTATCAACGCCGCCGGACGGCTTGGACGCGTGTTCCGGGCGGCCGACCTGCTGCTGGAGCGGGATCAGGCCAACGCCCGGAGGCTCGCCGCCGAGCTGTGCGATATGAACCGCGAGCGCCAGCGTCTCGAGGCCGAGATATGGCGGCAGGCGGAGCGGATGCTGGCCGGACGAAAGCCGGACGGCCCGATCGTCCTCGCCGGCGAGGGCTGGCATCAGGGCGTGATCGGCATCGCCGCGTCCCGGCTCAGCGAGACATACGCCGTCCCGGCGGTCATGATATCGCTCGAGGGCGACAGGGGCAAGGGCTCGTGCCGGAGCTACGGCGGGTTCAACCTCTTCGACGCGCTGTCCGCCTGCGGGAGTCTCCTCGAGGCGTTCGGCGGGCACGCCCTCGCCGCCGGACTCAACATCACCCGGCAGAACATAGACGCCTTTCGTGAGGCGTTCACGGCCTGTTACAAAGCCCATCCGCCCACGGAGACCGAGGGCGTGAACCCGGATATCCTCATCGACGACCCGGACCTTCTGTCCCTCGAGTGCGTCGAATCCCTCGATGTGCTCGAGCCGTGCGGCGCGGGCAATCCCCGCCCGAGCTTCTGCCTGACGGACGTGCGGCTCGTCTCCGTGACGTCCATCGGCGGCGGGCGGCATACGAGCCTCCGGTTTGAGAAATTCGGCGTCGTATACGAGGCCGTATGGTTTTCCCGCCGTGCCGAGACGATCGCCGCCCGGCCCGGCGACATGACGGACATTGTCTTCTTCCCGCAGATCAGCGACTACCGGGGCCGGCGGAGCGTGCAGCTTCTCATGCAGGCTCTGCGCCGGACAAATCCCGGCATCGTGTGCCGCCGCGTACTGGACGGCGGCGACGCGCCGGGGCTTCGCATGAACAGAAGGGAGCTTGCCGTTCTGTGGCGGCGGCTCACGGTGAGCTGTCCGGCGCGGCTGAGCGTGTCGGCGCTCGGAACGCTTGAGCCGAGCCTGCATCCGGCCAAGGTCGCGCTCGGGCTGCGGGTGCTGTCCGAGGTCTCGCTCGCGAGCCTGCAGGACGCGGACGACGAGCTGACCATCACCCTCACGCTGCGGGAGGGGAAGGCCGATCTGATGCAGTCCTCCGCGTGGCGGCGGTACCACGAACAGGAGGGACGTTATGATTGATTTTTCCCCCGAGGAGGCCTTTCGGGAGTTTCGAACCGTCGTGCTCGAGAACGTGCCCCACGCGGACATCGAGCGCATCCGCCGCGCCTTCGACTACGCCGTCGAGGCCCACGGAGACCAGAAACGCAAGGACGGCTCGCCCTACGTCACCCATACGATCGCCGCGGCGACGATCGCGGCGCAGCTCGGCATGGACGACGAGGGCGTCATCGCAGCCCTTTTGCACGACGTGCTCGAGGACACCCCGGTCAAGCACGAGGAGCTTGCGGCGGCGTTCGGCGACGAGGTCGCGGAGATTGTCGAGGGCGTCACAAAGCTGACGCGTGTGCAGTACAGCACCGTCGAGGAGGCGCAGATGGAGAATCTGCGCAAAATGCTCATCGCGATGGCAAAGGACATCCGCGTCATCATGATCAAGCTCGCCGACCGGCTCCACAACATGCGCACGATGGAATTCCAGACGCCGGACAAGCAGCTCTCCAAATCCCGTGAGACGATGGACATCTACGCCCCCATCGCCCACCGGCTCGGCATGGAGAGACTCAAGGACGAGCTGGAGGATCTGTCGCTTCTGTACCTCGATCCCGTCGGCTATCAGGAGATCACGCGCACGCTCGATCAGCGCAGCGAGATCATGCAGAAGTTCATCGTGGACATGGAGGCCCGGATCGAAAACCGTATGCAGGAAGAGGGCATCCAGTGCAAGGTCTACGGCCGGCTCAAGCACCTCTACAGCATCTACCGCAAGATGTACACGCAGAACCTCTCGATGGAGGAGATATTCGACCTGTGCGCGTTCCGGGTCATCGTGGACGACCTCGCCGACTGCTACAACGTCCTCGGCATCATCCACGAGATGTTCCGCCCCGTGCCGGGCCGGTTCAAGGACTACATCTCCACGCCGAAGCCGAACGGCTACCAGAGCCTGCACACGACGGTCATCGGCGCCGACGGCATCCCCTTTGAGGTTCAGATCCGCACGATCGCCATGCACATGACCGCCGAGTACGGCGTCGCCGCCCACTGGAAATACAAATCCGGCCCCGCCGGCCACAAGACGGGCGACGAGGAAAAATTCGCCTGGATCCGTCAGCTTCTTGAGAAGCAGCAGGACTCCGACGCGACGGATTTCTGCCACGACCTCAAGGTCGATATGTTCGACGACGAGGTGTTCGTCTTCACGCCGAACGGCGACGTGAAGAGCCTGCCCGCCGGGGCGACGCCGATCGACTTCGCCTACGCCATCCACTCCGCCGTCGGCAACCGCATGACCGGCGCGAAGGTGAACGGCCGCATCGTGCCCATCTCCTGCAAGCTGCAAAACGGCGACATCGTCGATATCATCACCTCGAACAGCTCCGCCGGCCCGAGCCGGGACTGGCTGAACATCGCGCAGTCCGGCGAGGCCCGGTCGAAGATCAAGCAGTGGTTCAAACGGGAAAAGAGGGACGACAACATCCGCCGCGGTCTCGCCATGTTCGAGGCGGAGGCAAAACGCATCGGTCTGTCCATGGCGGACATGGAGGACCCGGAGCTCCAGCCGTATATTCTCAACCGTCTCGCCGTCCGGGAGATCGACGACATCTACGCCTCCATCGGCTACGGCGGCATGACCGCCGCCCACGCCGCCGGACGCATCCGTGACGAGCTGATACGCCGCAACGCCCCGCCGCGAAAGACCGAGCTTGAGCGCATTCAGGAGAAGGCGGAGCGCCGCCAGAGCCAGGAGGAGCACCAGCACAGCCGCACAAAATCCATCGAGGGCGTGCTCGTCGAGGGGCTTGACAACTTCCTTGTGAAGTTCGCCCGGTGCTGCACACCGGTTCCGGGCGACCCGATCATCGGCTATATCACACGCGGCCTCGGCATATCCATCCACCGTGAGGACTGCGTAAACCACAAACGCGACGCGAACAACGAAAAGGACGCCGGACGCTGGATCCGTGTGAGCTGGGCCGAGCAGACGAACGAGTATTACCCCGCCGAGCTGCGGCTTGTATCCGGCAACTGCGGCACGTTCGTCATGGACGTCGCCACGACGCTCAACAGCCTGAACGCCCGCGTCCGCAGCTTCTCCGCCCGCGACAACGGCAAGGGCGTCACCGTCGCCGTCGTGCTGCTCGACGTACACGACCGCGACGAGCTGCAGGGCATCATCAACCGTCTGCAGGGCATACGCGATCTCAAGGAGATCGTCCGCTCCGGCTCGCCGGAAAAATGACCGTCACGAAACCAACGCTTACCCAATCACTGAATATCACCACGGAGGAGACCGCCATGAGAGCAGTCGTCATGCGTGTGAAGAGCGCGTCGGTGGAGATCGACGGCGCGATACACGGCGAGATTGGAAACGGCTTTCTCGTCCTGCTCGGCGTCCACGCGTCCGACGCCATGCCGCAGGCGGAGAAGATCGCCGACAAGATATGCGGCCTGCGTATTTTCGAGGACGAGGCCGGCAAGATCAACTTAAACCCCGTCGCGGCGAACGCGGCGAACCTTCTCATCATCAGCCAGTTCACGCTGTTTGCGGACTGTCACAGCCGCCGCCCCGGCTTTACCGAGGCCGCGAGGCCGGAGACCGCGATCCCGCTGTACGAGGCCGTCATCGACCTGTGCCGCGAACGCGGCTTTCATGTGGAGACCGGCGTCTTCGGCGCGGAGATGCAGGTCAGAAGCCAGAACGACGGCCCGTTCACGATACTTCTCGACACAAAGGAGCTGTAACAACCATGCTGATCAAGACCCTGACCGTCGGCCCGATCGAGACGAACTGCTACGTCGTCACCGACGAAAACACCCTCGACTGCGCCGTCATCGACCCCGGCGACGAGTCCAATACGATCCTCGATTACATCGAGTCGAACCGGCTCACGGTGAAATACGTCTTCCTGACCCACGGCCACTTCGACCACACGATGGCCGCCGCCGCCGTGCTCGAGGCCACCGGGGCGCGCCTGTGCATGAACCGAAAGGACGCGGACGCGGTCATATCGAACAGCGGCTACACGTTCAACCCGCCCGACGACACGATCTGGTACGGGGAGGGCGACGCCTTCACCGTCGGCGGCCTCACGTTCAGGGTCATCGAGACGCCGGGGCACACGCCGGGCGGCGTGTGCCTGATCTGTGAGAACGCGATCTTCTGCGGGGACACGCTGTTCCGCGATTCCTGCGGCCGCACCGACCTGCCCGGCGGGGACATGGCCGTCCTGATGCGGAGCCTCAAGCGTCTGTCGGACATCCCCGGCGACTACGAGGTCTACCCCGGCCACATGGACAGCACCACCCTCAGCCGCGAACGCCGCTTCAACTACTACCTCCGCTACGCGAACGAGGCGCTGAAATAAGCATCAAAAAACCATCGGACACACGGCCCGATGGTTTTTTGACGTGATGGTGGTTTTTGATGCGATGACGCGTTTCTATCCCGTGACGGTTTTGATCCGGGGGAGAAGCACCCTTGCGAGGATGACGGTCAGAACGATTTTCAGCGCGTCGAAGGGGAGAAACAGCACCATGCCGCTCATGACGATCTCACGGGCGGTCATGCCGGCGCCGAGATACCCGTTCACGATGGCCGCCATGTACGGCAGCCCGACGGCGTAGATCACGCCGAGACCGGCGGCGCAGGCGGCCGCGATGCGTCCGACGCCCGGCGTGCCCTCCGTACGGCACAGCCGCCCGACGACATACGCCGCCGGGATGCAGCTCAAAAGGAACCCGAACGTCGGCCGCAGCACGTACATCGGCCCGCCGCCGCCCGTGAACACCGGGATGCCGACAAGCCCCAGCGCCACATACGCCGCCTGGGACAGCGCCCCGTATTTCGGCCCGAGCAGCGCCCCGGCCATGAACAC
>CAJOFW010000098.1:1283-8230 GCA_905234005.1 uncultured Oscillospiraceae bacterium | reverse complement strand
AGGAGGTCGCCATGTCAAACGAACCGTATGTGAGCCGCCAAAAGCGGACGGCGAAGGGCGTTGTCATCGCCGTGTGCGTCGTTGCGGTCATCGCCGCCGTCGTCGCGCTGCTCGCAACCATCGAGCGGCGGCGGGAGACAGCGCCCGCCGAGGCCGGTACCGCCGCGAGCCGCGCCGTTGTGGACGACGCGGAGGAATATGCGCGTCAGCTTGAGATCCTCGGCTTCGACGAGGCGGAGATCGCCCCGGTCGAGGAGGATGACGAGCCGGCCCTCATGCTGTACTACAACGGACAGCCTTACAAATTCAACCCCGCGCTCTCGGTTCTGCTCATCACCGGCGTCGACGATTACGCCATCACCGAGGAACGCGCCTACCGCACACAGAGCCAGTCGGATCTTCTGCTCGTCGCCGTGTTCGACAGCGACAGCGAGACATGCCGCATATTGCAGCTCAACCGTGACACGATGGTAAACGACCCCGTCCTCAGCACGTCGGACAGGCTTCTCGGTCTGACGACGGAGCAGCTCGCGTTCGCGAGCACCTACGGCAGCACGCCCGAGAGCAGCGCCGAGAACACGGTCTACGCCGTCTCGAGCCTGCTGTACGGCACCCCGATCGACAACTACTTCGTGTTCACGATGGACGCCATCGCCCCGCTGAACGACCTCGTCGGCGGCGTGACCGTGGACATCGTCGACGACTTCTCCGGCGAGGACGACACGCTCGTCATGGGCGAGACCGTCACGCTTCTGGGCGAGCACGCGGAGAAATATGTCCGCGCCCGCTACCGCATGGCGGACGACCCCTCGAACATCGCCCGTATGCAGCGCCAGAGCGACTACATCCTCAAGCTCGTGGACAAATACACCGAGGCCGTGCGTGCCGACTCAGGCTTTCTGCTCACCGCGTACGACGAGATCGCCGACTGCCTCGTGACCGACTGCTCCGTGGACGACCTTCTCGCCTACGGCGAACGGTTCTCGAATTACGAGCTCACCGAGATCGTCACCCCCGAGGGCGAAGCCGTGAAGGGTGAGAAATACATCGAGTTCTACGTCGACGAGCAGGCCCTGCAGCAGCTCGTGCTCGACTGGTTCTATATACCGGTAAACGACTAACCGAAGAAAACACCCGCCCCGCCGTGAGCAGCGCCCGGTAACGAGACGAAGCTTTTAATCGGAGAACAGTATTATACGGGTGGTTGTCGGGTGTTTTGATGGGGTGATACCGCTCCCGTCAGGAAGGTATACAGTATCAGTACGCCACGCCCCAGATGACCATGTGCTTGGCGGGCTTGCCGCAGCAGGGGCAGGTCTCGCCGATTTTTTCCTGGTCGTAGGGGATGCAGCGGCTCGAGAGGCCGGCCTCCTCCTTCATGCGTGTCTCGCAGGCGAGGTCGCCGCACCACATCATCTTCACAAAGCCGTCCTGGCCCTTCTCCTTTGCCTCCTCCACGCTGGTCACGGGCCAGGTGTGGCTCTCGAGGTTCTGCTTCGCCTTGTTGTACAGGCCATTGTGCACCTCGTCGAGAAGCCTCGCGACGGCGGTCTCCAGCTCCGCGAGCGGCAGGAACGCCTTCTCGCCGTTGTCACGGCGGGCGGCGACGAACTGGCCCTTCTCGAGATCCTTCGGGCCGATCTCAATGCGCAGGGGCACGCCCTTCATCTCATACTGGGCAAACTTCCAGCCGGGGCTGTTGTCCGTGAAGTCGCCCCTGACGCGGACGCCGGCGGCTTGCAGCCGGCTGACGATCTCCTCCGCCGCCTCGGTGACGCCGGGCTTGTGCGCGGCGATGGGCAGCACGATGACCTGAATCGGCGCGATGCGGGGCGGGACGACGAGTCCGTTGTCGTCGCCGTGCGTCATGATGAGACCGCCGATGACGCGGGTGGACAGGCCCCAGCTCGTCTGGTGGGGATACGCGGCCTTGTTCGTCTTGTCCTGGAACGTGATGTCGAACGCACGGGCAAAGCCGTCGCCGAAATAGTGGCTCGTGCCGGACTGCAGCGCCTTGTGGTCGTGCATCATGCACTCGACCGTGTAGGTGTTGACCGCGCCGGCGAATTTTTCCTTCTCGGTCTTGTTGCCGCGGATGACGGGCATGGCGAGGTAGTTCTCGAGGCAGTCCGCGTAGATTTCGAGCATCTGCAGCGTCTCCTCCCGGGCCTCCTCCTCGGTCGCGTGGAGGGTGTGACCCTCCTGCCAGAGGAATTCACGGCCGCGCAGGAACGGACGCGTCGTCTTCTCCCAGCGGAGCACGCTGCACCACTGGTTGTATTTCATCGGGAGGTCGCGCCACGAGTGGAGCACATGGCTCCAGTGGTCGCAGAACAGCGTCTCGCTCGTCGGACGGACGCAGAGCTTCTCCTCCAGCTCCTCGGAGCCGCCCAGCGTGACCCAGGCGCACTCGGGCGCGAAGCCCTCGACGTGATCCTTCTCCCGCTGAAGCAGCGACTCCGGGATGAGCAGCGGCATGGACACGTTCTCGTGTCCGGTCTGCTTGAACTTCGCGTCGAGCACGTTCATGATGTTCTCCCAGATGGCATAGCCGTAGGGTCGGAGGATGAACAGCCCCTTGACGCCGGAATAGTCCACAAGCTCCGCCTTCGTGCACACGTCCGTGTACCACTGGGCGAAATTCTCCTCCATGGAGGTGATCTGTTCGACCTGCTTGTCCTTTGCCATAGATAGTGTCCTCAACTTTATATATAAGTATTATAATGCGGTCAGAGATATCGGGCAGCGCACGCTGAACATGGCGGCGCACGCGTATCATATTGTATAATTCCGCCGGGCGCTTGTCAAGCGCGTTCTGACCGGGAAGACGAATCCTTCGCCCGTCACGGGCGGGTTTGCGGGCGGTCGCGTGGATTTATTGTAAATTGCCTATTGCAATTTGACGCCGGTTGTGGTAGCATACATATTACCTGCCGTCCGGGCGGGAGAACCCGTTATGGCCGGAACAGGGAGGCAATTTTATAAGGAGGTGCCGAACAAAATGGCAGCTGACGCTAGAATCAAGGTCACGCTACGCTGCAGCGAGTGCAAGCAGAGGAACTACAATACCTTCAAGAACAAGAAAAACACCACGGACAAGCTTGAGCTGAAGAAGTACTGCCCGTTCTGCCGCAAGCACACGGTGCACAACGAAACGAAATAAGGAGGGGCGAACCACATGGCAGAGGAAAAGAAAAACGCCGCCGCCGCCCCCGCGACAGCCAAGGTAGCCGTCAAGAAGAGCGACGAGAAGCTCAGCTTCATCGAGCGCGTGAAAAAATGGTTCCGCGACATGAAGAGCGAGCTGAAGAAGGTCGTCTGGCCGACGCCGAAGCAGACAGCGAAAAGCTCCGTCGTCGCGATTGCCATGATCGTGGTCTGCGCGATCGTGCTCTGGGGCTTTGACAGCGCCGCGCAGGCGGTCGTCAAGGCGCTCATCAACATCTTCGCATAACAATGGCAGACAGCGCGAAATGGTATGTTGTCCATACCTATTCCGGGTATGAAAACACCGTCTCCGCCTCCATCCTGAAGGCGGCGGAAAACCGGCGCATGGAGGATCTGATCCTGGAGGTCAGAATCCCCGTCGAAACCGTGACCGAACGCACGGACAAGGGCGACAAGACCTACGAACGCAAGATCTTCCCCGGCTACGTGCTCGTGAAGATGATCCTGACCGACGAGAGCTGGCACCTTGTGCGCAACGCCAGAGGCTCCACCGGCTTTGTCTCGATGGACGGCAAGCCCGTCCCGCTGACAGAGGCGGAGGTGCTGGAGCTGGGTATGGAGCGCCGCGAAATCGTCGTGCCGTTTTCCGTCGGCGACACCGTCAAGGTCACAGACGGCCCGCTGGAGGGCTTCCTCGGTACGATCGAGGAGCTTGACCCGGACAAGGATCGCGTACGCGTTGTCGTGTCCATGTTCGGACGCGAGACGCCGGTCGATCTCGAACTGGATCAGATCGAAGCGGTTTCGGAAGATTGATATTTGATTGCCTCTTTTGAGAGGGTTATAGGAGAATGATACTATGTCACAGAAAGTCGTTGGATACGTAAGATTCCAGGTTCCGGCGGGCAAGGCCACGCCGGCGCCCCCCGTCGGCCCGGCGCTCGGCCAGTACGGCATCAACATCGGCCAGTTCACGAAGGACTTCAACGAGCGCACAAAGAACGACATGGGCATGATGATCCCCGTCGTCATCACGGTCTACGCCGACCGCAGCTTCACCTTCATCACCAAGACACCCCCCGCGGCGCTTCTCATCAAGAAGGCGTGCGGCATCGAGACGGCCTCCGGCGTTCCCCAGCGCGATAAGGTCGCGACCATCTCGAAGGCCGACCTTCAGAAGATCGCCGAGCAGAAAATGCCCGATCTCAACTGCACCAGCATCGAGTCTGCCATGAGCATGATCGCCGGCACCTGCCGGAGCATGGGCGTTCTCGTCGGCGACTGAATAAGGAACTGTTCAAAAATATCTTGCACATTCCTGACGTCGTCCTTTTTATGTGGGAGGAAAACTTCCGCCAAACCACATCTATGGGAGGAATCATCTAAATGTTCAGAGGCAAAAATTACAAAGAGAGCGAAAAGCTCATCGATAAACAGACCGTATACGACCCCGCCGACGCGTTCGACCTCGTCTGCAAGGCCAGCCGCGCAAAGTTCGACGAGACCGTTGAGCTGCACGTGAAGCTCGGCGTCGACGGCCGTCACGCCGACCAGCAGGTTCGCGGCGCGATCGTGCTGCCCCACGGCACCGGCAAGACCCGTACCGTCCTCGTGTTCTGCAAGCCGGAGCGTGAGGAGGAGGCCCTCGCGGCCGGCGCCGATTACGCCGGCGGGCAGGAGCTTGTCCAGAAGATCCAGACCGAGAACTGGTTCGATTTCGACGTCGTCATCGCCACGCCCGATATGATGGGCACGGTCGGCCGTCTCGGTAAGGTTCTCGGCCCGAAGGGTCTCATGCCGTCCCCGAAGGCCGGCACGGTCACCCCGAACCTCACCCAGGCCATCAACGAGGTCAAGGCCGGTAAGATCGAGTACCGTCTCGACAAGACGAACATCATCCACTGCCCCATCGGCAAGGTCAGCTTCGGCGCGCAGAAGCTGCAGGAGAACTACGAAGCCCTGATCGGCGCGATCATCAAGGCCAAGCCCGCCGCCGCGAAGGGCCAGTACATCCGTACCTGCGTCACCGCGTCCACCATGGGCCCCGGCATCAAGGTCAACGCCCAGAAGAGCCTGTAATTCTTTTTCTTGAAAGAAAAAGAATCAAAAAGAACTCTGTATTCGCTTCGAAACGGCTGCGCTTCCATGGTTTGGCGCCCGGTAACGAAGGAACTCGTTGAATCAGGGATTGGTTCAATTTCACCCGAAAAAACGAATCCAATATATACAATATCCAGCCGCCGTCAGGTCACGCACCCGACGGCGGCTGGATTGTTATTGTCCTTTGCCTTATCCTTCAGAAAACAGTATCACCAATACAGAACCAGGCCCGGGCGTACGCCTCGGAGGCTCTCGCCGGGATCGGGCCGGGCCTCGTCGAAGACGACCCACGCGGTCATGGCCGTGTCGCCGCGGACGATGGACAGCTCGGCGGTATCACCGGCGCTGTAGCGGCGGATGGCGGCGGTCAGGTCGATGACGGAGGTGATGAACTCGCCGTCTATGGCGGTGATCACGTCGCCGACCTGCAGGCCGGCGCTCTCGGCGCTGCTCCCGGCCTCGACCGCGTAGACGTACACGCCCGGCACAAGCCCGTAGAACCGCGCCGCCCCCGGCGATACGTCCATGGTCGACAGACCGAGGTACGCCCGCCCGGTCACGCAGCCGTATTCGACGAGATCGCTTGCGATGTCGCACGCGTCGCAGATCGGAATCGCGAAGCCCAGCCCGTCAAGTCCGGTTTGGGTATACTGCATGGTCATGATGCCGACGACCTGACCGCGGTCGTTCAGTACGGGGCTGCCGGCCTCCGAATCGGCGGAGGCGTCGATCTGGAACATGCTCACGACCGCGCCGCTGAACGTCTGCACGCTGCGGTCGAGCGCGGAGACGACGCCCGGTATGACGCCGAGCAGCGCGCCCGTCCGGGTTGCGAGGGTGTAGATGTCCTGCCCGACGGCAAGCTCGTTCGAGTTGCCGAGCGGCGCGGTCTCCACGTCCGCAATCCCCTCGGCGTACAGGACGGCGAGATCGCTGTCCATATCCACGCCGACGATCGCGGCCTCATACTCCGCGTCCCCGGCCGTGACGACGCGGACGGTCACGCCAAGCTCATACGCGCCCCGGACGAGGTGGTAGTTGGTGAGGATGTAGCCGTCCTCGCTGAGCACGACGCCGCAGCCGGTCACGGCCAGGGCCCCCTGACGGCCAAAGCCGCTGCGGGCCTCGTCCGCCACGATCACGCCGACCGAGAAATCACAGGCCGCGTCGAATAACTCCGACGCGGTCATCGGCTCCCGTCCGTCGGCGGTCTCGAGCAGGATGGGGAGGGCGCTCTCGTCCGCCGCGGCGGTGCTGGCAAAAAGCGCGAACAGCTCGTCGTTGTCGCCGTCCCCGGCGTCGTCCGCCGCGTCGGCCTCACCGCGAAAATACAGCAGCAGCCCCGCGGCGCAAAGCGCCGCGATGACGCCCACTAACGTGATGAGCAGCGGAAACACGCCGCGGCGGCGGCCGCCGCGAGGCGTCGAAGCCTCACGCGGCGGCGCGGACACACGGGCGTTGTACTGCGCGGGCCGGTAGCCGTAATACGGCTCGCCGGGGCCGGCTGCCTCACGGTAGTAGGCGTCGTGATAGAGGGAGGCGTCGTCGTCCTCCCGTCCGGTTATGTCGTTGTCATGATGATAGGCCATGCGTTCATCCCCGGAATCATTTCTCTTGCAAGCCTATCATACGGCACAGTTATGACAAAAGCATGAACACAGGGCGAAAAACACATGAAC
>CAJOFW010000098.1:0-1266 GCA_905234005.1 uncultured Oscillospiraceae bacterium | reverse complement strand
CAGGGCGGCCGTCACTCCCTTCGCAGGGCCTCGATCGGGTTCAGGTTCGCGGCCTTGACAGCCGGGAGCATACCCGACAGCAGACCGATGAGCGTCGAGGCCGCGACCGCGACGGCTCCGGCGGGGACGCTGATGGCCGTCGGCGCCCCCGACACGCTCGATATGACGCGGCTGAGCACGACCCCCGCCGCCACGCCGAACAGCCCGCCCAGGCTCGTCAGCACGGCTGCCTCGGTCAGAAACTGCCAGAGGATGCGCCTTTTCCGCGCCCCGATGGCCTTCTTCAGGCCGATCTCACGCGTGCGCTCCGTGACCGTCACGAGCATGATATTCATAACGCCGATGCTGCCGACGAGCAGCGATATGCCGGCGATCCAGATAAGCTGCATATTCGAGCTGTTCGCGAGAGCCTGGAGCTGCTCGGCCTGCTCCATCAGATCGACGCTCTTGTAGGTGAACGCGTCGTCGTCCCGGTGGATCTGGCTGTCGGTGAGGAGCTCGCCGGCCCGCTGGCCGATGCGGGTCATCGCGTCGGTGCCGGACGCCCGCAGCAGCACGCTCTGCGGCTCGTCGAACGTAAACAGCATCGGCCAGTCCGCCAGCGGGACGAACACCGTGCCGCCCGTCGTGTCGGCGTACATATAGTAGTCGCTGAGCGATTCGATCTTCAGCTCCGACGAGCGTGTCCGCGCCACGACGCCGACGACCGTGAACGCCTCGTTCTGTATCTCGAGCGTCTGCCCGACCGGATAAGCGCCGGCGAACAGCGTGCCCGCCGCCTCCGCGTCGAGGATGGCGACCTTGCGGCAGCCGGTGAAGTCCTCCGGGACGAACGGACGGCCATAGCTGAGGGCGTACCCGGCGGCGGCGAAATAGTGCTCGTCCGCCCCGGTCAGGCAGCCGGAGAACGCCGTGTTGCCGTAATAGATCGACGCCGCGTACCGCCGCGTACAGTAGAGCGAGACCTCCTCCACGTCGTCGAGGTCGAGAAGCGTCCGCCGCGTTTCCTCGGTGATCGGGCGCACGCCCTCGGGCAGGCCGGAATAGTCCATCTCATACGCCCAGCCGTCCTGGCTGAGCTGCACCGTGACGGCGTTCGTGCCCGCGCCGATCAGGTTCTCCTTGATCTGCTCGTTCGTGCCCTTGATCGTGGAGACGATCGTGATGATCGAGGCGATGCCGATGATGATGCCGAGCATCGTCAGAAACGAGCGGAGCTTGTGGCCCCATATGCCCTGGAGGGCCAGAGACAGGTTTTCAAGCATG
>CAJOFW010000097.1 GCA_905234005.1 uncultured Oscillospiraceae bacterium | reverse complement strand
TCATCTTCATCGTGCTCGCGGTGCTCATCATCCTCGCGGAGATCGCGTATCTGGCGTTCGGCCACTACTACAACCTCCTCGATTTCCGTTCCGGCCTGAGCGCGTCCGAACGCGCCGCCGCCATCGCGGGCTTTGACGTGAGCTCCCTCCGCGAGGAGGATGAGATCGACGAGGGCTACGACGTCGCGACCGACGCGGAGATCGCCGATATCCAGTCCCGCATTCAGGCCCATCTCGCCGCCGGCGGCACGCTCATTTCCGACGACGACGTCGTGAACATCCTTCTGATCGGCACCGACGCCCGCACGCGCACCGAGGCCGCCCGTTCGGACGCGATGATACTCGTCTCGCTCAACAAGCGGACGCAGAAGATCGTTCTGACGAGCTTCATGCGCGATATCTACACCTATATCCCGGACTACGGCTACAACCGCCTGAACGCCCCGTACGCCATCGCGGGCGCGGACTACCTGATCGAGACGCTTGAGGCCGACTTCGGCGTCAGCATCGACAGCTACGCCGCCGTCAACTTCTACGATTTCGCGGACATCATCGACACCCTCGGCGGCGTCGACCTGACGCTCACGAACGCGGAGGTCGATTTCATCAACGGCCAGGTCTTTGACGAACAGCTCCAGCTCGGCGTCGGCACCGGCCCCGTGTGGCTCGATTACGAGGCCAGCGGCTACTACCACTTAAACGGCACGCAGGCGCTCGCCCACTGCCGCAACCGCTCGTCCGCCGGCAGCGACGCCGACCGCACCGACCGCCAGCGCACGGTCATCAGCGAGATGATCACGAAGGCGAAGGGGATGTCGATCTCCGAGCTGAACAGCCTGCTCGACGTGGTGCTCCCGATGGTCGTGACCGACCTGACGCAGGCCGACTGCCTGTCCCTGATCCTCCACAGCGGCGAATACCTCGGCTACACGGTTGAATCCATCCGCATCCCCGCCGTCAGCTACTCGTTCACGACGATCAGCGGCATGAGCGTCATCAGCGTCGACTTTGCCGCCAACGCCGCCGTCATCCAGGACGCGATCTACGGCTGACGCCTTTTCCGCCCGGTAATACGGCACGCCCCCGGATTCCATCGAATCCGGGGGCGTTTTCTATCGCGTCAATCAGCCGCGTCGATATACATCTCCTCGCATGTCCGCTGCGCCTCGATCAGAATCCGCGCCGCCTCCTCGCACGCCCGCACCATTTTGAGATACATCTCCTTGTAGTCCACGTTCTGCTCGTCCATGATTTTGCCTCCTTTTTGACTGTGAATTGACTTTGAATAGAAGTCATATTGAATACTATAACACGGTTTGACTCTAAAATGAAGCCATAATGGAATCAAATTGAGGTATTATCATGGCTATCAAGAATTTTACCGTCCGTCTGGAGGATACGCTGCTCGACAAGCTGCACGTCGTGGCGGACTACGAGGGCCGCTCGGCGAACAGTCAGGTGATGATCCTGATCCGGAACTGCGTACAGGCCTTCGAGCGCGAGCACGGCCCGATCGAGCTGGGCGGCAAATAACGACCGCCAAAACGCCCCCGCCGCCGGCCATTGGGCCGGCGGCGGGGGCTTTCCATGCGAGGGTGTTATGCTGTTATCCGGCTGCTGTCTGACAGAAACCGTATCATTCCCAGTTGAAAGTATCAAAAAGAACTTTGTATTCGCTCGAAAAGGCAGCAATTCCAAGGCTTTGCGCCCGGTAACGAAACAGAGCTTTTAATTTGAGAACAGTATGACATATTCACCGCGCGCAAGCTCCTGATCCGCATCGGGCAGTATTTCTACCATCTCCGCGATCTGCTGTGATATAGGCGCCATGTCATTGCCTCCTCTTGTAAATGCCGCCGCGACTGTCTATATCTATGATATACAGGATTTCTACCATTCCGTCAACACCGAATTTGTAAACAATGCGGTATTTGCCAATACGGAGCCGACAGCGCCCGTCAGAATACCCCTGCACAGGCTTGATATCGCCCTCGGGCGGTTTTTGGGTCAGACCGTCTATCCCCGCTTTAATGCGCTGCTTCGTCGGTCTGTCATAGCTTTCCAATGCCTTTGCAGCCAACCTGGTAAACAGGATTTCCACGCTTATATTCCATCCTTTCGCGGTTGCGCCGTATCAATTCAGGAAGTCCCGCAGCTTTTTGGAGCGGCTGGGGTGGCGGAGCTTGCGCAGGGCCTTGGCTTCGATCTGGCGGATGCGTTCGCGGGTGACGTTGAACTCCTTGCCGACCTCCTCGAGCGTGCGGGTGCGGCCGTCGAGGATGCCGAAGCGCAGCTCGAGCACCTTCTTTTCACGCGGGGTCAGCGTGTCGAGCACGCTCATGAGCTGCTCCTTGAGCAGCGTAAAGCTCGCCGCCTCCGACGGCTCCGATACGCCCTCGTCCTCGATGAAGTCGCCGAGGTGGGAGTCCTCCTCCTCGCCGATGGGCGTCTCGAGCGAGACCGGCTCCTGCGCGATCTTGAGGATATCGCGCACCTTCTCGGCGGGCAGGCCCATCTCCTCCGCGATCTCCTCGGCGGACGGGTCGTGGCCCAGCTCCTGCAAAAGCTGCCGGGACACCCGGATGACCTTGTTGATCGTCTCCACCATGTGCACCGGGATGCGGATCGTGCGGGCCTGGTCGGCGATGGCGCGGGTGATGGCCTGCCGTATCCACCACGTCGCGTAGGTCGAGAACTTGTAGCCCTTCGTGTAGTCGAACTTCTCCACCGCCTTGATGAGGCCGAGGTTGCCCTCCTGGATCAGGTCGAGAAACAGCATCCCGCGCCCGACATAGCGCTTCGCGATCGACACGACGAGACGCAGGTTCGCCTCCGCCATGCGGCGCTTGGCCTCCTCGTCGCCCTCCGCCATGCGCATGGCCAGCGCGATCTCCTCGTCCGGCGTGAGCAGCGGCACCTTGCCGATCTCCTTGAGGTACATACGGACGGGGTCGTCGCTCGAGAACGTCTCCGCGACCGCGTCGGTATCGAGAAGCTCCTCGTTCGTGACCTCCTCCAGCTCCTCCAGCTCCTCGAGCGCCGGCAGGGCGTCCTCCTCGATCGGGGGCAGAAATTCCTCGCTCGTCGTCTCCACGCCGAGGTCGTCGAGCTTGTCGTAGATCGCGTCCAGCTCGTCCTGCTCGAGATTCATGTTGTCGAGCACGTCGGACAGCTCCTTGCTCGTGAGCTTGCCGGCCTTGCGGCCCCGCTCGATGAGATCGGCGATCCTCTCCTCGTTCGTCTTCTCCGGCTGCGGCTCCTCCTCCTTCGGCTGCGCCTTCTTCTTTGACGACGATTTCTTCTTCGTCGAAGCCTTCTTTTCAGCCGGGGCCTCCGCCGCGTCGGCCGGGGCGGATTCAATCGGGGCTTCCGCTCCGGCGGGGATTTCCTCTTCCGTGCGCGCGTCCTCCGGCGCTTTGATCTCAGCTTCCATGCTTATCACCGTACCCTTTCCTCTGTTTGAGCGACGCGGCGTAGGCGTTCATATCCTCCTGCCGGGCCGCCTTGTTTTTTTCTTCCTGTATGACCCTTATGTAATCGCGTATGGCCGCGTCCGCCGCGACGGGGGTCGTCTCGTCGCGGCTGATGATATCGGCCAGCAGCGCCATTTCCTCCTGTGTGAAGCTCTCGCCCAGCGCCGCGACGGAGACGGCCTGTCCCTCCCGCGCACGCGTTTTCATCGCGTCGTAGAGCCGCCCGAGGGCCGGGGACGAGAAATCGCTCCCCGACAGCGCCGCGTCCGTGAACCGCTCCGGGAAGCGGTAGAGGAGGTTCACAAGCCCCTTCTCCGCGACGGCGCTGCGGACGTTCTCGAACCGAAGCTCCCTCGCCTGCGGCTGGGCGGCCCGCAGGGGGGCGGAGGCCTCGCGCTCCCGCTGCTTTTTCGCGTTCGAGGCGAAGCGATTGCGCGCCCGGTCGACCTCGCCGCGCACGGCCTCCGCCGATACGCCGGCCCGCTCCGCCGCCCGCATCCCGTAGACCTCCCGGTCGACCGAGCTGGGCAGCGACGCGATGAGCCGCGACGCCTCCTTGAGGTAGCCGACGCGTCCCTCGTCCGTCTTGAGGTCGAAGCCGTTCTCGATCTGCGAGAGGCGGTATTCGATCTGGTTGCCGCTGCGCTCGATCAGCGTTCGGAACGCCTCCGCGCCCTTCGTCTGGATGAACTCGTCCGGATCCTTCGCGTCCGGGATCGTGAGCACGCGCACGCCGATCTCCAGCGGCTGCAAAAGCGTGATCGCCCGCTGGGCGGCCTTCTGTCCGGCGGCGTCCGCGTCGTAGGCGATGACGATCTGCGACGTGTACCGCGCCAGCAGCCGCGCCTGATCGGCGGTCAGCGACGTGCCGAGGCTCGCGACGGCGCTGTCGAACCCGGCCTGATGCAGGCTGACTACGTCTATATTTCCCTCCGCGAGAAGAATATATCCGCTTTTGGACTTTTTCGCGAGGTTCAGGGCGAATACGCTTTTGGATTTGCTGTATACGAGGGTGTCGGGGCTGTTCAGATATTTCGGCTCGCCGTCGCCGAGGATGCGGCCCGAGAAGCCGATCACGCTGCCGCGCACGTCGATGACAGGGAACATGAGCCGGTTGCGGAAGTAGTCGTAAGCGCCGCCGTTATTCCGGGCACGGCACAGACCGGCGTCGATCAGCTCCGGCACCGTGTAGCCCTTCGCGGTCATGGCCTCGAGAAGACCGTCCCACCGATCCGGCGCGTAGCCGAGACCGAACGGCTTCACCATGCTCACGATGCCGCGCCGGGCGACATACGCCTGCCCCGCCGCGCCGGTCGGGGCGATCAGCTCGCGGTAGAAGTACCGGGCGGCCTCGCGGTTTAACTCCAGCATCCGGGCGCGGCGGCCCCGGTTCACGTCCCTCCCGTCGTCCGGCACCTCGAGCCCGGCCCGCCGGGCGAGAAAGCCCACCGCGTCGGGGTAGGAAAGATTCTCGATGTCCATGATGAACTGGATGACGCCGCCGCCCTTGCCGCAGCCGAAGCAGTGGAATATCTGCCGCTCCGGGTTCACCGAGAAGGACGGCGTCTTCTCGCTGTGGAACGGGCACAGGCCGAACTGATTCGCGCCCGACCGCTTCGTCAGGCGCACGTAGCCGGACACCACGTCCACGATATCGTTGCGGGCGGACAGCTCCTCCAGAAACGCCTCCGGAAACGCCATGGTCTATTTCACACTCCAGCTCTTCGGGATAAAGAGATTTTCAAACGTCGCGATCGCGTAGCTGTCCGTCATGCCGGACACGTAGTCGAGGGAGGCCCGCCGCGGCCCCTCCCTGTCGGCGATGGCCCGGTACTCGCCGGGCAGGCGGTCGGGCCTTTTGGCGAAATACTCGAACACCGGCCCGAGCAGATCGCGTACCTTCGATTCCTCCCCCTTCGCGACGGGGTTGCGGTAGACCGCCTCGAACATGAACGCGTGAAACGCGTCGTATGCCTCACGCATTTCCGGGGACAGGGCGATTTCCCCGTTCCGGTTTTCGCTCGCGGCGACGGCGTCCGTCACCATCGCGTTGATGCGCTGGGAATTGCGCGTGCCGACGCGTTCGCGCACGATGGCGGGCACGCTGTCCGGCGCGACGATGCCGGCCCGCTCCGCGTCGTCGAGGTCGTGGTTTAAGTAGGCGATGTGATCGGACAGGCGCACGACGTCGGCCTCCGGCGTGTCGTGAGGCTCGCCGGTCGTGTGGTTCAGGATGCCCAGCCGCGTCTCGTCGCAGAGGTTCAGGCCCCGGCCCTCCTTCTCGAGGATGTCCACGACGCGCAGGCTCTGCTCGTAATGGTTGAAGCCGCCCGCCGCCTCACGCAGGGCGCGCTCCCCGGCGTGGCCGAACGGCGTGTGGCCGAGGTCGTGGCCGAGGGCGATGGCCTCCACAAGGTCTTCGTTCAGCCGCAGCGCCCGGGCCAGCGTCCGGGCGATCCGGGAGACCTCCAGCGTATGCGTCAGACGCGTGCGGTAGTGGTCGCCCTCGGGCAGCAGAAACACCTGCGTCTTGTGGCGCAGGCGGCGAAACGCCTTCGCGTGCGTCACACGGTCCACGTCCCGCTGGAAGCAGGTGCGGATGCCGTCCTCCTCCTCGGGCACGAGCCGGCCCCGGGACTGCGCCGACAGCGTCCCGAACGGGCCGATGATGAGCTTTTCCTGTTCCTCCCGTTGAACGCGCAGGCAGGCCATAACGCACCTCCAAACGATAGAAGCGACAACGCACTGTTTTTCTCTATAAGGTATTATACGACGTTCGCGGCTGTTTCCCCTTTATTTTCGCAGAAAAATTTCTTTCCGCGCAAAAAGGGCGTCCGCGCAAGGCGGACGCCCCTGTGGGCTTCGGTTTTGCCGCGTATCAGTACTGCGCGGCGAATTCCTCGAACGTCATCGCGACGCCGTTTTCGAGCATACCGCCGTAGAGCATCTCAGCGGGGAAGTCGGTGTAGTTGCCGGCCTCGATGAGGGGCATGAACTCGTCCTCGATCTGCTCGATCGTCATGTTGCTGTTGACCTCCAGCTCGGCGAGAAGCCACTCGTGGATGTACTCCACATAGGCCTCCTCGACGGAGCCGGCGGCCTCGCCGGCGTTCGCGGCGTACCACGCGTCATAGGTCATCGGGAAGACGACGCCGGCCGGGGCCTGATCGACGTCGCCGGAGCCGGTGAAGTTCTGGATGCACTCGGCGTCCGGGGTCTCGGCGGCGTCAAGGTCGGCGCGGAGGGTGGCCTCGTTGCCCTGCCAGAACTCGTCGAGAAGCAGGGTCTCAAGCAGATACGCCTTGTACTCCTCGAACATCGGATACGGCTCCTCGGAGGAAGCCTCGCCGGACGCCTCGCCGGAGGCGGCCGCGCCGTAGCTCTCGCCGTTGATGGTCAGCGCGGGGAAGTCGCCGGCCTCATCGGGGTTCGGGGTGATCGTGACGGTCGCGTCGGACGCGATGCCGGTGATCGTGACGGTCTCGGCGGTGGGATAGGCGTGCGGGCCGCCGGTCGTGATGTCGGAGTAGGCGATCGCGCCGTCGGTCGTCACGACGCCGGCGCCGTCCTCACCGTCGGCGGGAGCGCCCATGTCGGCGGGGGCGGAGCAGGAGATGACGATGACGAGATCCTCGCCGGCGGCAAGCTCCACCTCGGCGACGACGGCGTCCTCGGTGCCGTTCACGACGGTGACGGTGTACGCGTCGGCGGCCATCGCGGTGGCGCAAAGGCAGAACGCGAACACAAGGGTCAGAACGATTGCAAGCGTTTTCTTCATGTGGTTGTTCCTCCTAAATTCTTCTTTGGCGGTGTCGCCATACGTCAATTATAATAGCCGGCGCGGCGCTTGTCAATAAATGTTTGTCAATTGTGCACAGCACCGTTCAGCGCCGGGGCGCGACGCCGAGCTCCTTCAAAACGCGCTCGACCTCCTCACGGGGGAGACCGACTCTGGCGGCGATCTCATCCGTCGGCGTGC
>CAJOFW010000096.1 GCA_905234005.1 uncultured Oscillospiraceae bacterium | reverse complement strand
GAGACGGAAATGCGCGCCTCGGACGATCTGTCCTATCAGGTGCACAGGGGCGAGTTTGTCGCCATCGTGGGCGAGTCCGGCTCCGGCAAGAGCGTCGGCGCCCTGTCGGTCATGGGGCTGATCCCCTACCCGCCGGGGCTTGTCGTGGACGGGAAGATACTATTTCATGGCAGCGACCTGCTGGAGATGGACGACCGGGAGATTCAGGCAATCCGCGGCTCGAAGATCAGCATGATCTTTCAGGAGCCGAGCACGGCGCTGAACCCGGTTGTCACGATCGGAAAGCAGATCGCCGAGACGATCCGCATCCACGACAAACGCGTGAGCCGCGCCGAGGCCATGCGCCGCGCCGTGGAGCTTCTGGGCCGCGTGAACATCCCGAACCCCGAGGTTCGCGCAAGGCAGTACCCCTACGAGCTGTCCGGCGGTATGCAGCAGCGCGCCATGATCGCGATGGCCATGAGCTGCAACCCCGAGATACTCATCTGCGACGAGCCGACGACCGCCCTTGACGTGACCGTGCAGGCGCAGGTGCTCGAGCAGCTCAACAGCCTGCGGCAGGAGTATGGCACCGCGCTCGTGCTCATCACGCACAACCTCGGCGTCGTGGCAAGGTACGCCGACTCCGTCAAGGTCATGTACGGCGGCAAGATCATCGAGGAGGGCGACCCGACCGCCATCTTCGAGCAGCCGCACCACCCCTACACGCTCGGCCTCATCCGGGCCGTGCCCCGGCTCGACCTGCCCCGCAGCTACGGCCTGAACGCCATCGAGGGCGAGCCGCCCGATATGTCGCGCATACCGCCCGATTCCTGCGCCTTCGCCGGACGGTGCCGCTACGCGACCGACATATGCCGCGAGAAGCGGCCCCCGCTCGCGGAGATCGCCCCCGGCCACCTCTGCGCGTGCTTCCACATGGACGAGACCGAACAGGAAAGGAGTGAGCTGGTATGAGCGATCGGCGCGACAATCCCAACGCCGACGAGCGGCCCGATATCGACAAGAAGCCCACGCCGGCGCCCTCCCGGGACACGCCGTTCACGACGGCGGATATGCCCATCGGCGGCAGGCTCGTCGGCTTTCTGGACGACGACATCGCAAAGCAGCCGACCGTCCTCCGAACGGACGGCTACGACATCCTCGTCGTGAAGGATCTCAAGATGCACTTTCCCGTCACGAAGGGCCTTTTCAAGCGCGTCGTCGGCCACGTCAAGGCCGTGGACGGCGTGAGCTTCACGATCCGGCAGGGCGAGACGCTCGGCATCGTCGGCGAGTCCGGCTCGGGCAAGTCCACGGTCGGCAACTGCGTCATGCGGAATCTCACCCCGACGGCGGGACAGATCCTGTTCGACAACCGCGACGTGACGAATATCAAGGGTAAGGAGCTGGGCACGTTCCACAAGTACCTCACGATGGTGACGCAGGATCCGTTCGCCTCCCTCGACCCGCGTATGCGCATCGAGGACTCGATCCTCGAGGGCGTTCGCATCAACCGCCTCGTGACCGACCCGCACGAGCAGGCCGATCTCGTGACGCGGCTTCTCGTGCTCGTCGGCCTGAACCCGAAGTTTGCCGAGCGCTATCCCCACGAGTTCTCCGGCGGCCAGCGGCAGCGCATATCCATCGCCCGCGCCCTCGCGCTGAACCCGGCGTTCATCGTGTGCGATGAGATCGTATCCGCGCTGGACGTGTCGATCCAGGCGCAGATCGTCGGACTGATGATGCGCCTGCAGCAGCAGCTCGGCCTCACGTACATCTTCATCGGCCACGACCTGTCCGTCGTGCGGCACATATCCAATAACGTCGCGGTCATGTACCTCGGCAAGTTCATGGAGCTGACCTCCAGCGACGAGCTGTACGAAAAGCCGCTGCACCCCTACACCCAGGCGCTCATATCCGCCGCGCCGATCCCGAAGCCCCGCGTCGACCGGCAGCGGCAGCGCATTCTGCTCGAGGGCGAGGTGCCAAGCCCCATCAACCCGCCGGCCGGCTGCAACTTCTGCACCCGGTGCCGGTACGCCGACGAGCGGTGCCGCACCGAGGAGCCGGCGCTCCGGGATGTGGGCGGCGGCCACATGGTCGCCTGCCACCGCGTCGCGGAAGGTTAAGGAGGCATACCCATGGGAAAATACTTAGTCAAACGCCTGCTTCTGCTCATTCCGACCCTGATCCTCGTGTGCGTCATCGTGTTCGCGCTCATGCGCATGATACCCGGCGACGCGGTGGACATGGTCGTCTACAACTACGCGACGAACGGCCAGGTGATCACCCGTGCCGAGGCGGAGGCAAAGCTCGGCCTCGACAAGCCGGCGGTCACGCAGTTCTTCATCTGGTTCGGAAATATGCTGCGCGGCGACCTCGGCAACTGCCTGTTCCGGGGCGACACGGTCTGGAGCGTCATACGGGCGCAGCTTCCGATCTCCCTCGAGCTTGCGCTTCTGACGTTCCTGCTTTCGCTCGTCATATCCATACCGATCGGCCTGTACTGCGCGGCGCACCCGGACACGATCTCCGACGGCGTCATCCGCACGCTCTCGGTCGTGCTCGCGTCCATGCCGGTGTTCTGGATCGGCACGATGGTGCTCGTCTACCCGGCCGTGTGGTGGGGCTTCTCGATTCCGCTCACGTATGTGAGCATCACGCAGAACTTCGCGCAGAATATGCGCATGTTCCTTGTGCCGAGCCTCGTCGCCGCGGTCACGTCGGCGGGCATGAACATCCGCGCCGTGCGCACGATGACGCTCGAGGTCATGCGGCAGGACTACGTCCGCACCGGCTGGGCCAAGGGCGCGGGGGAGGGCCGGGTCATGTTCCACCACGCGTTCCGCAACGCGCTCATTCCGGTCATCACGCTGTTCGGCGGCTCCGTGGCGGGCCTCGTGGGCGGCTCCGTCGTCATCGAGAATATGTTCAACATCCCCGGCATCGGCCAGCAGGTCGTCACGGCGCTGAACAACCGCGATTACCCGCTGGCGCAGGGCTGTACGGTCGTGTTCGCCGTATTCGTCATGCTCATAAACCTCGTCGTGGACATCGCATACAAGTGGTGCGATCCGCGTGTATCGCTGGAATAAGGGGGCGCGGCACATGAAAAACACCGAAAAACGCAGACGGAAAAACGCCTTCCTCGATTTTCTCGGGACGCTGTGGCGCACGAAGAAGGTGGCCTTCTTCGGCCTTCTCGTCCTCGTGCTGTTCATCCTCGTCGCCATTTTCGCCGACGTGATCGCCCCCCAGAAGATGGAAAACGGCCTTCTCGCCTCGCACCTGATGGACGCGGCGAAGCCGCCCTCCCTCGAGCACCCGCTCGGCACCGACGCGATGGGCCGCGACCTTTTGAGCTACATGATCTACGGCGCGAGAACGTCGGTCATCCTCGGCATAAGCTGCACGATCCTCTCGACGGTCATCTCCGTTATCATCGGCGTCACGAGCGCGGTCATCGGCGGGCGGTTCGACCTGTATCTGCAGCGCTTCATCGACGCGTGGCAGTGCATACCGGGCATGCTCATCATGCTGATCCTGATGTCCATCATGGGCCCCGGCATGGTGTCCATGGTCGTGGTGCTCTCGGTGCCGGGCGGCATCGGCGGCTCGCGTATGATCCGCTCCGCCGCGATATCGGTCAAGGACTCCGGCTACTGCGGCATGTCCAAAATGCTCGGCGGCAAGAACGTCTGGCGCATGATCCACCACGTCATCCCGAACATCATGCCCCTCGTGCTCATGAACCTCGCAAACTCCCTCGGCGGCACGATCATGATGGAATCGACGCTGAACTTCCTCGGCTTCGGCGTCAACATCAACACCCCGAGCTGGGGCTACCTGCTCACGAGCCAGGGCCGCAGCAAGATGTACACGGCCCCGTGGATCGGCCTTGCCCCCGGCCTCGCGATCACGATCATGGTGTTCGCGGCGGCCATGTTCGGCGACGGCGTGCGCGACATCCTCGACCCGCGTCTCAAGGGCGGCATGGGCTCGTTCTCGCGCAAAAAGATCCGCAGAATCGCCGCGAAATACCGCAGCCGGAAGAAGGCGGCCGAGGGCACGAACGGCTGATACAAACCCGATATATCAACACACGGCGGCGAAACGTCGCCGTGTGTTTTTATACGCTTGACTTTTGCGCGGAATTTGATAATATACTGAGTATGTACGTACGTTTTTGCCCAACCGAAAAACAAACGAAAGGAAGCTTCTGCCCATGAAAGCCAAACGCATTCTCAGCATCCTCCTGGCGGCGCTCATGTGTGTGTCGCTCATGCCCCTGAGCGTCCTCGCGGACAGCGAAACGGATGCGCCGGATGTTTTCGACGTGTCCGGCCCTGCCACACCGCCGGAGGACGACGCACCGGCGGACGTCGTCGAAATCACACAGGAAGCCGCGCCCGAGGCGGACGAGTCCGCACCGGTTGAATCCGACGCGGACGAGCCCGACGCGGTCGAGGACGTATCCGACGCCCCCGCCGCGGACGGCGACACGGACGCCTACACCGTCACGTTCTCCGCGGGCGACCACTACAGCGTGGACGTCTACTACACCCAGGACTACACGGCCGCCGATGAGACCGGCGTCACGACCGCCTGCGCCCGCAGCGGCGACACCGGCGAGATCGACGTCTCCGGCGACGGCCAGGTCAATTTCCGCGTCGTCGTGGACGACGGCTACGTCCTCGCCGCCGACCCCGCCGTGGAAGGCTCCTACAAGAACCTCAAGGATCAGGGCGACGGCATCTGGCGCATCACGAAAATCGCCGGCGACCTGACCGTGACCCTCGCCGTCACCGAGGCGGAGGAGGACGACGACGGTGACGAGACCGTCGCGCCCGACGTGATCGTCACCTCGTCCGAGAACGGCTACACCTACGCCGTGCGCGGCAGCAGCGGCGCGGTCATCACCCTCACGGACGGCGCGGTCGCCTCCGTCAGCGCGAACAACAGCGCCGTCGCCTCCGTCACCTACGAGGGCAGCGCCGTCACCGTGACGGGCGTCGAGGGCGCGGCCGGTCTTGTGACCGTCAGCGTCACGTCCACCTCCGGCGCGACGTACCGGCTCACCGTTCCCGTCGGCTACACGACGTTCGTGTTCGAGGGCGGCAGCGTCCGCGTCTACGACGGCGAGAGCAAGTACGACGTCACCGGCGTCGACGCGGCCGGCGGCGAGTACACCCCGGCCGGGACCGCGAACGCGGACGGCTCCGTAAGCTACGCGAACACGGCGGAATACTCCCTCGTCATCGAGACGAAAAAGGCCGGCGGCACGTATGTCTTCGCCGGCTCGGCGGACGACATGGCCGTCGCCGTCAAGAAGGAGGCCACCGGCGCGACGACGTACTACCTCGCCGGCCTTGACCTCACGAGCGCCCTCACCGCGCCGATCACGGTCAGGAAGGACTCCACAGGCACGGTCACGATCATGGCCCTGCTCGGCCACACGAACACCCTGACCGACGCCGCTTACAACAACGCCGACGACTACGCGGACAACGCGATGGCCGAGTCCGCCGTCATCAAGGCCAAGGACGGCTCCCGGGTCACGATCGGCGGCTCCGGCACGCTGAACCTCGTGTGCAGCTCGAAGAACGCGATCAAGTCCGGCGAAAACGCCTCGCTCACGATCTCCGCCGTGACGCTGAACGTCACCTCGGCAAAGCACGGCATCTCCTGCGACAACCTGCTCGCGATCCGTTCCGGCACGATCACCGTCTCCGCCGCGGCGGACGGCATCCGCACCGATCCCGAAGCCGTCGACGCCTCGCTCGGCTGCAGCGCCGACATCACGATCTCCGGCGGCACGGTCACGGTCG
>CAJOFW010000095.1 GCA_905234005.1 uncultured Oscillospiraceae bacterium | reverse complement strand
GGACAGCGCCTTCGTGGAGGGCCTTGCAAAGTACCGGGACCGCTTCATCGAGGTCATGGACGACGACTTCAACACCGCCGACGGCGTGTCCGTCATCTTTGAGCTGGTGCGGGATATAAACGCCGCCGTGTCCCCCGCAGCCGACCCCTCGAAGGCCCTCGCCGCCGCCTGCCGGGACATCTTCCTGGAGCTCTGCGGCGTGCTGGGCATCCCCTTCGGCGCGGAGAAGAGCCTGGACGCCGGGATCGAGGAGCTGATCGCCGCCCGCCAGGCCGCGCGCAAGGCAAAGAACTGGGCCGAGGCCGACCGCATCCGGGACGAGCTGAAGGCGCAGGGGATCATATTGGAGGATACTCCTCAAGGAGTAAAATGGCACAAGGCGTAAGGATCGGGTAAATGCGCTTTTAGGGATTTTGTTCTCAGGCGATGACGACGCGGCGCAGATCAGTACCGCGAGTACGGCAAGCCGCGGCGGCGCAGCCTGAGGACAAAAGACCAAAAGCCGTGCAGGAGGAGCAACATGTACTACGAATTCGGGCCGTCCGGCATGAAGCTGATCGAGGAAAAGGACATTGACCCCGAGCGCCTGACCGCCGGGTATATCACCCTATCCCGGCTGAAGGACTGCTACCGCAGGTTCGGCTTTTCGCGGACTACGGTGGACCAGTGCCAGGAGGAGCGGCGGTATTTCCGGTCCAGTATCGCGGTGTATGAGGACTGCTGCTTCACCACCATCACCGTGACGGACGCCGCCCACCCCCAGAACGACGAGGACTGCATCGCCCTGTACGTCAAGAAAAACCTCTTCCTCGTGGTGGACGTGTTCGACCGGGACATGAGCACCTCCCGCAACTTCAAGGCCGCCATGAACCGCTACCCCGTCGCCACCGTGTCCCTCGAACGGCTGGTGTACGCCTTTCTCGACAGCATCATCGCCCGGGACAACCGTGTCCTGGAGGACCTGGAATTCCGCATCCACAAGCTGGAGGAGGGCATCTTCGAGGAGAAGGTGGAGGAGGACTTCAACCGCTCCCTGCTGAACTACAAGACCGACCTTCTCTACCTGCGCAACTACTATGTGCAGTTCATGGACATCGCCCAGGAGTTCATAAACAACGAAAACGAGCTTTTCTCCGAGGCGGGGCTCCTGTACTTCCGCATCTTCCGGGACAAGTCCGAGCGCCTCATGCAGAACGTCACCATGCTGGGCGACAACGTCCTCCAGCTCCGCGAGGCGTACCAGTCCATGCTGGACGTGAACCTCAACAACACCATGAAGGTGCTCACCGTCATCAGCTCCATCTTCATGCCCCTGACCCTCATCACCGGCTGGTTCGGCATGAACTTCGCGTATATGCCGATACTCAAATGGAAGTACGGCATCCCCGCCGTGGTGGTCCTATGCGCCGCCGTGGTGGCGTTTATGGTGGTCTTTATGAAGAAGAAAAAATGGTGGTAGCAGCCCCCAAAGACCATGCATCCACACGGGCGGCTCTATAGGACCTTTTGTGCCAGGTAACTGTCAGCTAATACCGATGACTTTTTGGCGTTTTCTTGCAATGAAAAAACGGTGCCTTGCGGCACCGTTTTCTGTTTTGCGCTGTCAGCCGTTCTGGGCGGACCACTCCTCGAAGGTCATCGGGGAGCCGTTTTCCAGCATGCCGTTCCAGAGCATCTCGGCGGGGAAGGTGGTGTAGTCCCCGGCCCAGATGAGGGGCATGAACTCGTTCTCGCGGATGTCCTCGGTCATGGTGTCGTTCACCGCGTCCTCGGCGATCAGCCACTCGTGCAGATACTCCTTGTAGGCGTCCTCGAGGGAGCCGGCGTCGGCCTCATCGGAGGCGCCGGCCTCGTCGGAGGCGAACGGGTTCTCGACCGCGTAGTCCTCCCAGACGGGGATCTCGCCCGCGCCGGAGGCGTCGACCGTGTTCTCGAGCGCGCCGACCGTCACAGTGTACGCGCCGTCGCCGGCGAGGACTGCGCCGCTCTCGTCCACGATGGTGGCGTTCTCGATCGTGCCGGCCAGATACAGGGTGCCGGTGATGACGGAGTCGCCGGTCACAGTCCAGACGGAGCCGTCGTCGATATAGACATTCGCGACGCCGTCGCCGGTGTTGCCGCCGTTGAAGCTGTCGTCGCAGACGATCGCGCCCTCGAGGGAGCTGCCGTCGAGCAGATAGAGGTCAAGGTTCGAGATGGTGTCGTACACAACGTCGCCGGGCAGGACCTGATCGACAGCCGTGAAGATGCAGTTCGCGCCGTTGCGGCCGGCGGAGCCCCATGTGCGGGAGCTGGAGTTGCCGGTGACCTGGAGCATATAGGTGGTGTCGTCGCCGCGGACGATGTCCACGCCGCTGAGCGTGATGTAGCTGGAGGTGTTGGTGTTGTAGATGACCGGGCCGGCGTTGCAGGTCAGGGTGCCGCCGATCATATCGTATTCGGAGGTGCCCACGTCGGCGTCGCCGCTCATGGACTGGTACACGATGACGTTCCAAACGGCGTTATCGTTCAGGGAGTTGGGGATCATGGTGCAGGTGAGGTCGCAGTCGAACAGGCGGATGGTGTTCTTGCCCTCGATCGCGACGCCCTCGGAGCCGCCGGCGTAGAGATAGGCGTCGTGGACGGAGATGTCAGCCGTGACGTAGACAGCGCCGGTGCCGCCGTTCGTGACATAGGAGCCGCCGTCGATGACCATAAGCCCGCCGCCGCGGTCGGAGCGGATGGCCGCGGAGGACATGCTGGCCTCGGTCTCGATGTCGCAGTCCCAGGCGTACAGCGTGCCGCCGCCGGCGACGTGCAGACCGCCGGACGAGCCCTCGGTGGAGTGGAAGGTCAGGCCGGAGACATAGGCCACGCCGTCGTCATACGCGAACACGCCGGTGCCGCCGGAGGTCGTCGAGTCGATGTCGACGTTCTCGACGTACATCTCGCCGTCGGAGACGAGCAGAGTCGCGCCCACGCCGTAGAAGCTGGCCGCGTCGCCGCCGCTGCCGGTGCCGGAATTCGAGAACGAGGAGTTCTTGATCGTCGCGACAGCGCCCTCGTAGACGTGTACGACGTTCTCGCTGCCGGTCGTGGACTCCATCGTCACGCCGTCCAGCGTCTCGTCGGACGTGATCTCATAGACCGCGTCGTAGGAGGTGGGGGCGGAGCCGCCGCCGCCCATCATCATGCCGCCGGAAGCGCCGGACGCCTCGCCGGACGCGAAGGCGCTCAGGGACAGTACCATGCAGATCGAAACGATCAGCGCAAGGAGCTTGGTGGTCTTCATCGTGTGTTTTCCTCCAAATCTGTTTTTTGGGTTTATCTGTCACTCAGTATACCGTCCCCCGCGCCGCCCGTCAAGAGGGAAATATAAACATTCCTTAATAAAAATATGAACAAACTTAAAACAAAAGGGCTGGCAATTGCGTTCCAAATCCTGTATAATGGTCGCATCACAGAAAAAAGGAGAAACACGCATGAAACACATCCAGAAGCATCTGTCCGTGCTGCTTGCGCTGCTGCTCGCGATGAGCCTGCTTGCGGGCACGGGAGCGCTCGCCTCGGGCGAGGCGTCCGGCGGCGCGTCCGGCGACGGCGCGATCACGGACACGGACGTCGTGTACCTGACCCCGGAGACGCTCGATGAGCTCATCATCGGCGAGGAGGGCTACACGTTCACGACCGATCTCACGGTCGGCAGGCTCGAGATCGCCGCGGGCGCGCCGATCGAGTGTCAATACCCGATCGTCGTGTTCTTCGATGAGTCCGACTCGGTCGAAAACGGCGAGATCATCGGCAACGTCCAGTTCGTATCCGACTACGATGAGGTCATCGCCGTCGTCCACACGAACGACGTGCACGGCCACATTGACGTTGAGCCGTACGTCAAGGGCTTTGCCGACGCGCTCAAGGCGTCGGGCGACTACTCGCTCGTGCTGACCGTCTCCGCCGGCGACGTCTACGGCGGCGGAGAGGCCGTCGCCGGCTCGTACAACGGCGAGCTGATCCCCGCGATCTTGGACGGCGTGTACGACGTCATCGCCCCGGGCAACAACGACTACACCTCCGCCGGCGTGGCGCGGCAGAACGTTCTGCTCTCGAACCTGTACGAGCACACGGTGACGGTCTGCTCGAACGTCATGGCGATCGAGGACGGTCTGCCCCTCGGCGACTACGCGGCGGGCTACGAGCCGATCATCGGCGCGGAGCTTTTTGATGAGCTGTACGAAAAGGTCACGACGGCGGCGGACGGCAGCCTCGACCTCACGGCGCTGGGCCTTGAAAACATCGAGGGCGGCGTGAACCCCTACCCCGACACGATCACCTTCACGACCGACAACGGCACGGTCGTCGGCCTGTTCGGTCTGACGACCTGCGGCGGCGCTCTGGGCGTCGATCTTGACACGTCCGGTTCCATTAAAACCTCACAGGCGTGCACGGACAGGCTCCGGGCGGACGGCGCGACCGTCGTCGTCGGCGTCGGCCACACCGGCTGGATGGGCGAGAACGTCACCGGCGGCACGTCGAACGACACGAACTCCTGGCAGCTCGCCGACAGCGTGACCGGCCTTGACGCGTTCGTCGACGGCCACACGCACTCGATCATCAACCGGGGCCAGGGCGTCCTCGTCGGCGAGGGGAGCTGCTTCGTGAACCAGGCCGAGAGCTTCGGCTACTGCATCGGCGTGATGTACCTCTACGTCAGGGACGGCGAGGTCATCGCGGCGCACGGCGAGGTCATACAGGACATGAGCGGCATCACGCCCGACCCGGACGTGCAGGCCATCGTCGATCTTGCCACCGCGAAGGTCAAGGAGGACTACGGCAAAGCCATCGCCGAGACCCCGTACTTCTTAAACGGCGAGCGCCTGTCCGCCGGCAACGAGGGCGGCACCGTCCGCGGCAATGAGACAAACCTCGGCGACTTCATGACCGACGTCATCCGCGCCGCCTGCTCCGAGGCCATGGGCGTCGACTATGACTTCGTGTGCTATCCCGGCTACTGGTTCCGCGCCTCCGTCGAGGCCGGCGACATCACGCTCGAGAGCCTGCAGAGCATCTTCGCGAACCCGACGGTTCTCTATTACGACACCTATGACGCGTCGCAGATTCTGAGCATGGTCACACGCGGCCTCAACAGCGTCTACCCGGACAAGGAGGAGAACACCTTCAACCAGTATTCCGGCGTCCGTGTGACGTATACCTATGCCGACGGCACGGGCACGCCCGTGACGATCGAGGTCGGCGACACGCTCGTGTATGACGCGGCAAACGGCGGCATCCAGGTGCCCGACGACTGGACGTGCGAGGGCGTCCTCACGATGACCGGCGGCGAGATCGACAGCTACACCGGCGATCAGGCCGACTGGATCTGCCACGACAAGGTAGAGGTGCAGGAGCTTGTCGCAAGCTGGCTCTCCTCGCACACGGCGGACGACTACACGATCCTCCCGAACACCGTCGCCCCCGACGGCCGCATCGTCGCGGTGGGGTGAGCGCTTCCCCAAAAACAGCACAGACATAGAAACACAGCGCGTCCGGTACAATTGCCGGACGCGCTGTATTCTATCTGTATTCCATATCTCATACTTTTTCTTGAAAGAAAAAGTATCAAAAAGAACTTTGTATTCGCTCGAAAAGGCAGCGTTTCCAAGGCTTTGCGCCCGGTAACGAGACGAAGCTTTTAATCGGAGAACAGTATCAATATCATATGGGCCTTATATGGGCCTTGCCGTCACCCTTCGATTTTGACGATCGCCCGCACGGGGCATTTTTCGGCGCAGACGCCGCATCGTACGCAGGCGCTGTCGCGCCCGCGATGCAGCTCTGCCGGCACACGGCGAGGCAGGTGCCGCAGGCGATGCAGCGGTCGGTGATGAAATAGCGGGTTACGGGCCTGTCGGCCATGGCGCGAACCTCCCGTTCTGTCCGTGTGGGAATAATCTTATCTGATAGCAACTGATCTGACAGCAGCTGTGCGGCGCCGCCTTGCCGGCGCCGTACCGATACCTCAACGGTGTCTATTAATTGTTCGGCACCAGCAGCTCCTCGCCCGGATACAGGTACCCGGCGTACTCCGTTACGTCGTCAAATTCGTATCCATGGGATTTTGCCGTTTCGATGATCACGATCTGATTGAGTATACAGAGATCCTTCGTGGAGATTCCGTGCGCCTTTGCGATGCTGTGTATCGAATCTCCCTCCTGTACGGTGTAAAGCACATACGGC
>CAJOFW010000094.1:4283-10133 GCA_905234005.1 uncultured Oscillospiraceae bacterium | reverse complement strand
ACGCAGGGAATACTTTGTGTATTCCCGAGGCTTTTTGTGAAATATGCCGGAAAAGATGCAAGCAAGACGTGCGCCTCCTATTTGTGCGGTGTTGCCATATAGATTCGGTTACTGAAACAGCTCTTTAACGACTTCCAGAAAGAGCTTGGCGGCGGGGTTTGTCACGTTCCGGTGCCACGCGACCACATAGGTGCGGATGGCGTCGCTGCCGGGGATGCGCTTGAGCTTCACGTTATTGGAATAGAACACGCTCGCCACGGCCTCCGGCACGATGGCGATGCCCGTGCCCGCGCCGACGGAGAGCAGCACCGCCTCCGCCCGGTCGTACTGGCAGACCACGTTGGGGGAAAAGCCCCTCGCGTCGCATATGCGGCGGATCTCGTTATACAGCGCCGGGCCGTCCGACTCGGATACGGCGATGAAGCGCTCGCCCGCAAGCCGGGAGAAATCCAGCGGCTCGTCCGCCAGCGGATGATCGGCGGGGAAGGCGACGCAGAGATAGTCCACATGGGACACCACGCTGTCAAAGCTCTCCCCGGCGGGAACCATCTCCTGCACGGCGAAGTGGAAATCGTACTTCGCCTCGTTCATGGCCAGCGCCTGGCTGCGCCCGGAGGTGAAGGTGATATCCGTGAGGATATCGGGGCAGCGTTTGGAAAACGCCTTGAGACATTTCGAGAGGATCGCGCTGGAGGTCGTGAGGGCGGAAATGGACACGCTGCCGGTCTTGCCCAGTTCCATCTGGTGGATGCGAAAGGCCGTCTTCTCCGCGATATCCACCATCTCCAGCGCGCTGGGCAGAAGCTCCCGGCCCGCCTCCGTGATCGTGACGCCCTTTCGGGAGCGGATGAAGAGCTGCGCGCCCAATTGCTTTTCCAGCTCCACGATGCTGTGGCTCATGGATGGCTGCGTGATGCCGCACCGCCGCGCCGCCTCCGAGAAGTTCAGCGTCTGCGCCAGCGCGATAAAGTATTTGAGCTGTGTTACGTCCATAGCGGTCACTCCCGATCCTGTTGTTGTTTCCATTATCGGATTTTTTGTAACGGAAGTCAAGAAAAAGGATTGACAATCGGATTCAATTAAACTATCATCTAATTGAAATTATCTATAAAGGAGAGATCGTTATGTTCAAGCGTTCTTCGATTGCCGCGCTCATAAGCGCGCTGCTGCTCGCTGCCATGCTGCTGGCTCTGACGGGCTGCGGCTCCGGGAAGACGGAAGACTCCGCGGCCGCCGGCGGTACGGACGATTACTACACCCTGTCGCTGACGATGCACGACCCGGTGACGGCCGCCGTCGGCGTGCTGTACCAGGCGTGGGCCGACGAGATCTATGACCTGACGGACGGTCACGTCAAGATCGAGCTGTACGGCAGCGCGACGCTGGCTCCCGGCACGGAGGTCGTGGATTATGTGCAGAGCGGCGCGGCGGACATCGGCTGGATCTACACCGCGTTCTTCTCCGGGCAGTTCCCGCTGACGGAGGTCGTATCCGTGCCCATGTCCGGCCTGTATCACCCGGCGCAGACGGCGAACGTGCTGTGGGATCTGTATGAGGAGTTCCCGGCGCTGCAGGAGGAGCTTTCCGGCTTCAAGGTGCTGATGCTGTACGGCAACCCCGTGAACTTCATCTCCACGAAGGATAAGCCCATCGAATCTCTCAGCGACCTGAAGGGCATGAACCTGCGCGCACCCACGGGCGGCGTCTCCGAGGTGCTGAAGGCGTGGGGCGTGAATCCGATCCTCATGGCGACGAACGACATCTACGAGGCGCTGGAGAAGGGAACCATCGCCGGGACGGTGCACGAGTGGAACGGCCTGAACACCTTCAGCCTGTATGAACAGCTCAATTACTACATGGATATGCCGCTGTATGAGGGCGCGTTCGTGCTCGGCATGAACCTCGATTCCTGGAACAAGCTGCCGGCGGAGTATCAGGAGGCCATCGAGAGCGTATCGCTGCGGGAGGGCTCCGTAAAATACGCCGAGGGCTTCAACGAGGCGGCCATGGCGGCGAAGGACAAGATTCTGGCGGACGGCGGCACGCTCGTACCGCTGAGCGACGAGGCGCTGGCGGAGTTCCGGACGGCGGCGGACGCGTACGCGGATCAGTGGGCGGACAGCGTGACCACCGACAGCTTCGACGGCGCGGCGTACTACGCCCGTATGGTGGAGCTGGCGGAGCAGTACGCCACATATTGAGAATACGCCGCGAATCGAGAATACATATCGTATCCATACGCCGCGTTGCGCCGCGTATGGATACGTATTGAGAAAGGGTCTGTAAGCGAAAGCAATGAGTATGACAGCTTTGGCCGTCGCGGCCATCATCGTCTTTCTCGCGCTGATCTCCCTGGGGATGAACATCGGCCTCGCGCTGCTGGCGGTGGGGACGGTGGGCTATGCCGCCGCGGTGAATCCCACGGCGGCCATCGGCCTTCTGCGGACGATCCCCGCCACGCAGGCGGGGTCGTATGCCCTGATGGTGGTGCCCATGTTCGTCATCATGGGGAATTTCGCCTTCGAGGCGGGCCTCAGCGAGGGGCTGTACAACGCGGGCAGCAAGTGGCTTTCCCGTCTGCCGGGTTCGCTGGCCTGCGGTACTGTCGCGGCCTGCGCGGCTTTTGGCGCGATCTGCGGCTCCTGTGCCGCCACCGCGGCCACCATGGGCACGATCTCCGTCAAGGAGATGCGCAAATACGGCTATGCCGATAAGCTCTCCACCGGCTCTGTCGCCATGGGCGGCACGCTGGGCGTGATGATCCCGCCGTCCACGCCGATGATCGTGTACGCGATCATGGCGGAGTGCTCCATCGGGCGGCTGTTCGCGGCGGGCATCCTGCCGGGCGTTCTGCTCGCGGTCATGTGCATATTGACGATCATCCTGCTCGTGAAGCTCGATCCCACGCTCGCGCCGAAGCCGACGGCCTCAACATGGAGGGAACGGCTGCGGTCGCTGCGGGGGCTGTTTTGGGTAGTGCTGCTGTTCGGCGTTGTGCTGGGCGGTATGTTCGCGGGGTTCTTTACCGTCAATCAGGCGGCGGCTGTCGGCGCGGCGCTCTCGGCCGTCGTGACCGCCGCTCGCGGACGGCTCACATGGGCGGTGTTCGTCCGGGTCATCAAGACCTCGGTGAAGACCGCCGCCATGACGTTTCTCATCCTCATCGGCGCGGCGGTGTTCTGCAACTTCCTCGCCATCACGGGTCTTCCCGGAAAGCTGGCCGCCGCCATCGCGGGGATGAACGTGTCAAAATACGTCGTCATCGCCATCATGACGCTCATCTATCTGTTCCTCGGCGCGATCATGGACGAGCTGCCCATGATTATGCTGACCGTGCCCATCTTCCTGCCCATCGTCCGGGCGCTGGGCTTCGATCCCATCTGGTTCGGGATCTATGTGGTGCTCGTCATGGAGCTTGGCGCGATCACGCCGCCGGTGGGCCTCAACTGCTTCATCATCTCCGGCGTGGCGCGGGATGTCTCGCTCGGGACGATCTATCGCGGATGCCTGCCGTTCTGCGTCACCATTCTGGCGGCCATCGTGCTGGTCACGGCCCTGCCGGATATCGCGCTGGTGCTGCCGCGGCTGTTCTTTGGTTAAGAGGGGACATTGCCATGCTGAAACTGAAACCCTATGTCAATAAGGTCGCCGAGGCGGTGAGCTATGTGAGCTTTGCCTGCTTCCTCGCGATATGCCTCCTGTCCGTGGCGGACGTCATCGGACAGCGGGTGTTCAACCATCCCATTCTCGGCGCGTATGAGATCGTGGAACGGCTCATGCTGTGCGCGGTATTCTGCGCGTTCGCCTATGGGCAGACGGAAAAGACCCACATCAACATGACGCTTGTCATCGCGAAGCTGCCCCGCGTGCCGCAGATGATCGTTTTCTCGGTCATGGCGCTCCTGAGCGTCGCCATCGCGGGGACGCTGACCTATGCCGCCGGCGTGCAGATCGGCGTGGCGATCGACGCCGGAACGGTCACGGGTATGCTCCATATCCCGCTGTGGCCCTTTTACATCGTAGAGTGCGCCGCCATGGCGGTGTTTACCCTGACCCTCGTCTACGACGCGGCGCTCTCCACAGGCGCGATCTTCTCGGAGGAGCTTGCCGAGGACGTGCGCGCAAGCTGGACATAAAAGGAGAAGAACATGAAAAGAATCGTAAACTACCGTGTGTATGACACAGATAAAGATAAGAGCCTTGGCAGCTGGAACAACGGCAAGCCCCGGGACGCGGACGCCTATTATGAGGAGACGCTCTATGTGACGCCCACCGGCGGCTATTACCTGCATATGGTCGGCGGGCCGGGCAGTCCCGCCATGCCGGGCTGGGGCGGCCGCGCCGATTTCGGCGTCGCTCCGATGGGCGAGCTCATAGAGCCGCTCACCAATGAGCTTGCATTTTATGAACGGCACCAGCCCGGCCCCATTCCCGCAGCCGACAGATGATGGCGTCCGCCGCCTGACGCTTCCTCCGGCAGGCGCGGCCGGCCCTTTTGATCCTTTTTCTTCGGGAAAAAGGTTGGGCAGCTGCCTTTTGCTCAACGAAACAATCAAACCGGCCCCGAGCCGTTCTCAGCCTCTGTCAGAACGGTTCGGGAGCCGGTTTCGTTTTTTTGGTGTAGAGATGCGTAAGCCGGTTTCGACGGTTTTATGCGTAACCCTCCAGCGCCCGCATGACGTCGCGGCGTTCGGTCAGGATGTCCGCGCCGCCGGTGAGCTCCAGATCGGCGGCGTAGGCGTATAACCGGCGGGTATAGTCCGCCGTGCGCTCCCAATCGGCCGTCTGCGCCTCCGTCAGCGGGCGGGGGACGACGCCGTATTCGTCGGTGAGCAGGCGGCTTATGTACGTCGTGAATTTGATCTGGCCGCGATAGTTCAGGTGACCGTCGTTGAAGAAGTCCCGCGTCATATCCAGGCCGATCTCGTCCGTGAGACGGTAGAAGCTCACGAACGGAAAGCCGCATTCCTCCACAATCTCCCCGGCCCGGTTGCAGCGCGTGTATTTGTCCCAGGATTCCTCCCCGGCCCGGACGCGGCAGGGCGCGCTGATGAACAGGACGTTCAGTCCGTTCTCCGCGCAGTATGCGAGGTAGTCCCGCAGCGCCGCCTCGGACTCGGCTGTCAGCGGGCGCGACGTGCGGTCGTCCGTCACATCGAGCAGCCTGTCGGGCGAAACGATCTCGCTCTCCACGCGTGTGCACAGACCCTTCAAGGCGTTGCGGCTGACGCATTGCCAATAGAGCATCTCCCGGGCCTTCTCGCCAAGCTCGGCAAAGCCCGACCACTCGAGGTGCCAGCGCACGAACGGGAGGATGAATTCGACCGCGTCCTGTCCGGCCTCCCGCGTGAGAAAGCCGCCGAGGGCGCGCATCTTCACCGCCGACCACGGCATATTGTCGAAGAGCGTGTGCAGCGTCGAGGTGGTGTCGTACTGCGTCTGCAGGTCGTCGTACTCCGCGCCGCCGACCTCCACGACGATGAGCCGGGGCGACTGCGTGCGCAAAACGTCCTCCGTGATCGTCTTCCACGTCGTCACGACGTTTGAACCGACGGCGCAGGCGTAGCTCGTGTACCCCTCCAGCTCGTAGGCAAGGCCCGGCGCGTACCCGGCGTAGACCGTGCTGTCGCCGATGAACACGACGTCGAGCGAATCCGCCGGCTCCCGGTAGAAGCCCCGCACGCGCAGAGAGCCCTGCCCGTACTGCCAGTATTCGCGGAATACATACGTCTGCAGAAGCAGCACGGCGGCGGCGGCCGCGAGCGCGAACGAGACGATCCGTATGACGCGTCCTCTCATGCCTGACGCCTCCTGACCTTTTCTTGATGTGGAGCGGGTGTTTTTTTGTTT
>CAJOFW010000094.1:2035-4155 GCA_905234005.1 uncultured Oscillospiraceae bacterium | reverse complement strand
ATACACAAAGCTTGTCCCGGTGTAGACCCAGCCGTACATGCCGAAGACGAGCACGGCGGCGAGGCAGAAAAAGCACAGCCCGCCGCGCAGAAGATACGGCCCGTCGTCCAGCATCAGGCGCAGGGAGCGGTCGGGATGGCGTTCGCGGACGATGCTCACGGCGAGCATGACGAGCACGCCGCAGGCGAGGATGATGTAATCGACCTCGAGCAGGCCGAGGTAATCGCGTATCTGATAGTACGCCTCCCGGAAGTCCTGCCCCGTGACGATCGCCCGGCATATGCCCGGGATCGACCGGCAGTTCACGGCGAGATCTGTGACGGTGGCGATCAGCAGCAGGACAAGCGTCCGCGCCATGCGGAACAGACGCAGAAGAATTCCGTCCTCATTCAGACGCAGCTTCCGGTTCTGCCACGCGAACACCGGCGCGAGCAGGATGGAGAGCGATATCAGAACGCCGTTGTACAGGCCGTACAGCAGGTATTTCATCGCCGCGCCGTGCCACGCGCCGACGACGAGAAACACGACGGTCATCCCGACGCAGCTCGGCAGCGCCCGGGCGATATGCGGCCCCGCCTTCGTGCGGCCGAGACGGCTTTTGCGCACAGCGCCCGTGAGCCGCTGCATGGGCTTCGACATGGCGACGGGGTAGAAGAGATAGCTTCGCATCCACGCCCCGAGCGTGATGTGCCAGCGCCGCCAGTAGTCGGAGAGCGACACGGCGAAATACGGCTGCCGGAAGTTCTCGGGCAGGTCGATACCGAATATCTGCGCCGCGCCCCGGCTGATGTCGATGCCGCCGGAGAAGTCGGCGTAGAGCTGCAAAAGGCAGATGAAAAGCCCGAACGTGATCGTCGTGCCGTTATACAGCGTGACAAGGTCGGGGTTTTCAAACAGCGCCCCCATCGCGACGGCGGCGCGGTCGGCGATCACGAGCTTTTTGAAGAACCCCCACAGCATCAGCTCGCACCCGTGCTTGAGGCGTGTGAAGTCAAACGAGTGCGGCGCGCAGAGCTGCGGCGCAAGCTCGCCGTACACGCCGATCGGCCCCTCGATGATCTGCGGGAAGAACGACACGAACAGCGAATACCGCGCCAAATTCCGCTCCGCCCGCACCGTGCCGTGCGCCACGTCGATGATGTAGCCCGTGGCCTGGAACGTGTAGAACGATATGCCCACCGGCATGACGAGCGACCGCGTCGGCGCGGCGAGGCCGAGCAGCGGCGCAAGACCCGTCGCGGCGAGGCCGTAGTATTTGAATATGGCCCGGCGGCGAGGACGCGCCGCCGTTTCCGCTCCTCCGTCCGGGTGAACGCCCTGCGCCGGCCGCGGTCCCACACGGAACGGTTCTCCGCGATCGCCGCCTCGGACGCGGCAAGCATCCGGCCGATCAGCCTCGCGCCGGCCCACGTCGTGAGCGTCGTAAACGCGAGATAGACGGCGCCCGAAAGGCTCGCGGCGAGATAGAATATCCAGCTCGCCGCGAGAAGCACCGTCCATTGGTATTGTTTGATGGGGAAGAGGAAGTACACCGCCGCGCACACGGCGAGAAACAGCAGAAATCCCGCGCTCACATAGCTCATGTCGGTTGTAGTCCCTGAATGTAACAGCAATACCGCACAACAGGGGTGTGCGGCGATGCCTGAGGTTTTCGCGCGTCACCGGGCACTGGGCGCACAATACGCTGTGCCCGGTTGTCCTGTTATGACCGCACGGAGAAGCCGCAGACGAGCCAGCGCCCGTCCTCGAGCCGGAGGTCGATATCGGCCCCGGCCTTGTAGTATGTGCCCCGGATCGGGAAGCGGAGCGTGACCGCCGCCGTCGCCGTGTCGCCCGTCTCCTCGACGCCGTCCACGGATGCCTCCACGGTGGGCAGGCTCTCGAGCGGGATGCTGCCGAGGGCGATCAGCGGCAGCGTCAGGATGCCAAGCTCCAGCACCTGCGCAAGCTTCGCGGCGCGGATGGCGCTCTCGCCGTCCTTCGTGGTTATGGCGGACTCGAGCTTTTCGGCAAGGTCGGCGTCCATGTAGGACAGCATAAGCTCGAGGTCGTGGGCATTGAACCCCTCGACCATGGCGAGAACCGTCTCCTCCGCCGTGAGAGGCTCGGGCGTCGGCTCC
>CAJOFW010000094.1:0-2003 GCA_905234005.1 uncultured Oscillospiraceae bacterium | reverse complement strand
CCTCCGCCGCCGACTCCCGCGCGGCCTGTCCGCCGCAGGCGGCGAGGGAGAGAAGCATCGAAAGGCACAGCGCCATAGCCGCAGCGCGGCGCAGAACGATGGCTGTCTTACGGCGCACGGAGACCGCCGCCGCGTGGTATTTTTTCGTCAGCATCATGAAACCTCCCGCGTCAGTTCCGCCGAAATTCCCGCAGCACGAGGCCGGGGTTTTTCTCCTCGGCCCAGCGGATGGACCACTGGCCGCCGAATACGAGCAGATTGTTCCCGCGAAAATCCTGCACCCAGCGCGAATCGCTGCCGAGGTTCAGGCGGGAGAGATCCAGCTCGTTCGGGTCGTTTTCGATCCAGCGCACGAACTGGTAGGGCAGCGTCCGCCGGCGGACGTCGACGCCGTACTCGGTCCGCAGCCGGTACTCGAGCACCTCAAGCTGCAGTATGCCCACCACGCCGACGATGACCTCCTCGAGGCCGGAGCCGGGGGCGTGGAAGATCTGGATAGCGCCCTCCTGGGCGATTTCGAGCATGCCCTTCTCGAACTGCTTGCGCTTCATCGTGTCCACGCGCTCCACGGCGGCGAATATCTCCGGCGCGAACGTGGGGATGCCCTCGTAGGTGACGCGGCGGGATTTCTCGCATACCGTGTCGCCGATCGCGAAGACGCCGGGGTCGAAGATGCCGATGATGTCGCCGGCGTACGCCTCGTCGATGATCTGGCGCGACTGCGCCATCATCTGCTGCGGCTGCGCAAGACGCAGGCTCCTGCCGCCCTGGACGTGGTAATACTCCCGGTCGCGCTCGAACCGGCCGGACGCCACACGCATGAACGCGATGCGATCCCGGTGGGATTTGTTCATGTTCGCCTGGATCTTGAACACGAACGCGGAGAAGCTGTCCTCGAACGGGTCGACGACGCCCTCGGCGGCCGCACGGGGCAGCGGCGGCGTCGTGAGCGCGAGGAAGCTTTTGAGAAACGGCTCCACGCCGAAATTCGTCAGCGCCGAGCCGAAGAACACGGGGGAGAGGGCGCCGCTCCGCACCTGCTCCTCGTCGAAGTCGTAGCCCGCGCCGTCGAGAAGCTCCACGTCGTTTTGCAGCTCCTCGCGAAGCCTCGGGCCGATCAGCGCGTCGAGGGCGGGGATGTCGTCGAGGCCGCACGCCGTGGCCTCGATGCGGTTCGCGCCCCGGTGGTGCTCCGTGAACGCGAGAACGCGGCCGGACTCGCGATCGTACACGCCCTTGAAATCCTGACCGCTGCCGATCGGCCAGTTCATCGGATACGTGCCGATGCCGAACTCCGTCTCGAGCTGCTCGATCAGGTCGTAGGGACTGCGGGCGTCGCGGTCGAGCTTGTTGATGAACGTGAAGATCGGGATGTGCCGCATGGCGCACACCTTGAAGAGCTTGCGCGTCTGCGGCTCGATGCCCTTCGCCGCGTCAATGACCATGACGGCGCTGTCCGCCGCCATCAGCGTGCGATAGGTGTCCTCGGAGAAGTCCTGGTGGCCCGGGGTGTCGAGGATGTTGATGCAGAAGCCGTCATACTCGAACTGCATGACGGACGAGGTGATCGAAATGCCGCGCTGCTTCTCCAGCTCCATCCAGTCGGATACGGCGTGCCGTGCGGACGCCTTGCCCTTGACCGCGCCGGCAAGCTGAATCGCGCCGCCGTACAGCAGCAGCTTTTCCGTGAGCGTCGTCTTACCGGCGTCGGGGTGGGATATGATCGCGAAGGTTCTGCGCCGCGCGATCTCCTGTCTCAAGTCGGCCATGTTTGTACCTGCCTGTTGTAATTTGATTCCAATGATTCGATTTCAAAATATTATCTTAGCATACTGTATGCAAAAATGCAAATATGTTTCGCAACGCAAAAAGCCGACGCAAAAACCGCGTCGGCTTTTTGTTGTCCGTTCAGCGCCGGGGCGCGACGCCGAGCTCCTTCAAAACGCGCTCGACCTCCTCACGGGGGAGACCGACTCTGGCGGCGATCTCATCCGTCGGCGTGC
>CAJOFW010000093.1 GCA_905234005.1 uncultured Oscillospiraceae bacterium | reverse complement strand
ATAGCTGCTGATGTTACTAGTATTGATGACCGCGTTTTCAACCTTTGCATTGTTACCAACTATTGTCAGACCGCCAGAAGTGCTGCCGGCCGAGAGCACAGTAAGATCGCTCAGGGTAAAGTTATTCGCTCTTATAGTCGCGCTGGTTGATTTGACTCTTTCACCCTTGGAATTATCGTCGTTTTTTGTGATCGTGGTACCGTCAACACTCAAAGTGGTTTCAATGTTCTTTAGATCAACCAGTTCAGCCTCAGCAGGGTCTGTATGTACAACGCCGAATGTCATATTGTTCGTCGCACGAAAACTAGAACCGAAATTCAAAGACTCAGCATCGCTGTCAAGCGTGATAAACTGTCTTATGTAACTTGTGATATTAACATAGCCTAGATCACTGTATTCATAGAGTATATCCCCTTCCTTAAACCCGCAGGGCAGGGAATCAATGGTGTAATATTCGGAATCTCCAATCCCTGCAACATTAAATACATATATATCTGCGGATTGACCGTTTATATCTGCTGTACTCTTTGTAATAATCAGCTGCAATGCTGTTTCGGGATTTTCGATTTCATTCTCAGCCGGTATGGTCACTTGCGCGGTTCCGCCATTGAGAGGTGCCGTCAGAACAATAGCTTCTGTTGTCAGATAGTAATTTACATAGGCAGTTTCATAGTACTGGTATTGGCTCTCGGTGAGTGTCACCGGATTGCCTTCTCCCTCCGCAACAACCGTAACCGCACAGGATTTGAAGGTACTATCATTAGCCGCAGCGGTAATCGTCGCCGTTCCCTTTGCAACGCCGGTCACTACGCCGTTTGCATCCACCGTGGCAACGCTTGTATCAGACGACGTCCATGTCACCTGATCTGTCGTATTGCTCGGCGTAACGGTCGCGGTCAGGGTCGTCGTATCTCCGACAGTCACGGTCGCCGTTTCCGGCATCTCGATCCCCGTTGCGGGAATGCTGTACACTACGGCAAACGGGCTGAAGCTGTTGACATACAGTGTCAGGATACCTGTATCGGAATCGTAGCTAAAGGTATCGGCAGTGGGTGTTTCGCCGGCTGTACTCATTGCAACGCCATCATGATAAACTGCCACAACTGTCTTTCCCGCTCCAATATTCAGTGTTGCGGTAATCAGACTGCTTGATTTTTTAACCTCTGTCGTGGAGGTCGTTGTCTCATCATCAGTCGTTGTGGTCGTCGTAGCATACAGGCTGACGTCATAATAGAGCGCCGCCTGGTCATCCTCTACAGTTATATTTGTATCAGACGTGTTCGTCTGCTGCGCTTCAATCTCCAGTGTCAGCGAAGAAATGCTGCTGCTGTCAATTGCTTCGGTTTCATCCTTGTCGCTGTATAGCGTGCTTTCCGCCGGTACGGTCATGGTGCCCATACTTGTCGTCATGGTTGCATCACTGTCGTTACTGTACGGAGTGCTGTTGGCTACACTCGTTGAGGTGCCATTGACCAGTTCCCACGCCTCTTCGCGAGTAAACGTCTCGGTACCGTCAGCGATCTGTCCGTCAGCATCAACCGAACCGCTCTTATATTGCTGCACCACATACGATGTGAATGTGAGCAGAAGCGGAGACGCAGCGCTGTTCATCTGTTCGTTCGTGATCGAACTGTTATAGGTTACCTTGTCTCCTGCAAGAACGTGAAATTCATACGGTGTTTCCGTTCCTAACGTATCAACAGTTACTTCCCGACAGTAAACCTTTTTATTGCCGCTGCTTGCACTGGTTAGTTCCTCCCAGCCTGAATCAATATCAAACGTCACGAGCCCCCCGGTTTCGTTATCCACTTCAAGGAAAACATAGGAACTGAGCGTCACCGAGCCTGAAACCACCGGATCCTTTGTCTGCTCTAATCCCGGGACAATTTCATATTTGCCCGCCGTCTCCGACAGGTCGATGGTTACGGTGTTTTTGCCGAACTCGTTCGTCTCCGTGTCCGTCGCCGTCAAATACGCCAGCGTGCCGCCGATGGCCAGCGCGAGGACGACTATGACGCTCATGACGGTCATAGCTGTTTTTTGTTTGGTCATTTTTGAATTCTCCTTATAGATATTCGCCCCCGTACATACGGGGGAAGACGCCCGCCGGGGCGGGCCTCCTGCCGCGGTTCGCCGTCTGGTCACGGCGGCGCGGGATTGAATACGTTTTTTTGGTTTCGGCGCTCATCTCCCTCGAGTGGTTTTCCGCGCCTCGACTGACCGGGCCGACACGCGGTTGTTTTTTCGCCGTGATCCGGCGGACGCGTCTCGGCTTGACCGGGCCGATACGCGCATGACCCGCCGTTATCCGGCGGCAGAGAGTTAAACAGACAGGCGGAGCAAATGACGCCGGGGTCAAATGACCAAAAATGCCCCGACGCGTGAAAAGGAGCCTGCTCCGCCTGAATGTCAATAAATGGATACCCGGAAAGCGTTGAAATATCAGGAAAAATCAACGCCCCGGCCGAATCTCGGGCCGCCGTTCAAAAAAGTATACATTTTTACCGCCCTGCTGGCTTTTGCGGGGCAGCGCGCTTTTTTGGAAAAAAAGTGAAGGACAGGGCTTGATTTAAGCCCTGTCCTTATGCTATAATACCAATCAAACCGGAATCGAACAGCCGTTCGGGAATGTATACTTTCCTGAACGGCTGTTTTCTGTAATTACGTAAACACTTCTCCCCGGCGCGACACGGTTCGCGGCGCTATTTTTTCGCCCACGCGTTGTATCGCGCCTCGATATCGCACGTCGGGTTCGGGTACACGCGGCACAGCAGGGCGCGGAGCTGGTAGGCCCCGCCCGCCGGGTCGTGCGGCGGCGCGCCGGCGGTCAGGATGTTCGCGTTCGACTCGTCCCAGCCGTAGTACGGCGGCCCGGCCTCCGGGTACCACCAGCCCATCTCACACGATACGACGTCCTCGTCCATGTCCGCGAGAAGACGCGCCTTCTGCGTGATGCGGCCCCGCTCGTTCTCGATCCAAACCCAGTCGCCCTCCCGCACGCCGAGCCGCGCCGCCGCCGCCGGATGCATCGACACGAGCGGGAACGGATGCCGCCGCCGCAGCGACCGTATCTGCCGGTTGTTCGAGATGAAATACGGCATTGTGCGCGAGCCGGTCGTCAGGATCAGCGGGTATTTCCCCGTCAGATCGGGGCGGCTCACCGGCGTCTCGGGCGGCTCGACCCAGTCGGGCAGGGGATCGGCCCCGCCCCGGGCGAGGCGGTCGGAATACAGCTCCACCTTGCCGGACTCGGTCGCAAAGCCGGCTTTTCTGTAATTATAATAGGTGCGCTCCGGCGCGATCCAGCCCCTTTCCCGGAAGCGGTCGAAATCGACGCCGGCGTACTGCGGGCGGCGGCGCGCAAGCTCCGCGAGAATGCCGTCGTTTATCTCCCGCTGGCTCTCCGCGCCGTAGTCAAGCCCCATGCGGCGGCACAGCTCGAGGAAGAAATCCTCGTCCGATTTGCACTCGCCGACCTGCACGACCTTCTGCATACACAGCGCGGCGACGTCGCCGAACTCGGGCATACAGAACACGCTGTCCACCTCCGGCCACAGCGCCGCGGGCAGGACGATGTCGGCAAGCTCCGCCGTCGGCGTCATGAAAAAATCCATGTAGACGAAGAAATCGAGCTTCTGCAGCGCCTCCATCGTGTGGCGGCTGTCGGGCACGGAGATCAGCGTGTTGTTCGCGGACGATATCAGCGCCCGCACCGGGTAGGGCCTGCCCGTGCGCATGGCCTCGAGCGTCAGCCACGGGTGCGCGAACAGCTTCGGGCTGAGGCGGCCGTCGTTGATCGGATAATCGCCGAATATGCCCTTTTTCGCGGTCTCCGGGTCGAGCCGGTCGAACAGCGGGTCCGCCGTCGGCGCGATCTCCATCGACTCCACAAAGCCGCCGGGCACGTCGTAATTGCCGGTGATGCAGGGGAGCATGAATATCGCCCGGCAGGTCTGGAACGCGTTCGTGCTCTGCTCCACGGCGCAGCCCCACTCGAGCGCCAGCGGCTTGATCGTGCCGATCAGCCGCGCCGCCTCGGCGATCTGCGCTTCCGGCACCCGCGTGACAGCCGCCGTGCGCCGCAGATCCCACCGCGACACCCGTTCGGCGAGCGCGTCGAAGCCGAGGCACCAGTCCCGGACAAATTCGCGGTCGTACAGCTCGTTTTCGATGATCTCACGCAATATGCCCATCGCCAGCGCCCCGTCCGTGCCCGGACGCAGCCGCAGCCACAGGCGGGCCTTTTCGGTCAGCTCGTTCGGCTTGGGGTCGACGACGATCAGCGGTATACCCTCCCGCACCGCGTCGCGGATGTGGAAGGAAAGCTCCCCGTCCGCGCCGGATATCGCCGGGTTCGCCCCCCAGACGAGGATGCCGCCCGGCCGCACGGCGCCGTAATAGTCCACCCCGGCGAAGCGCCCGACCGTGAATTCCCCGGCGTTCTTGCGCGGCCCGAGGCATATGAGCGCCCCGGACGACGTGGCGTTCGGCGTGCCCAGCACGTTTCCGAAGCGCCAGAACTGCGCGAGATGGTGCCGCCCCGTGCCGGATATGATCGCGAGACTCTCCGGCCCGGACTCGTCCATGATCGAACGCAGCCGCGACGCGATGGTATCGTACGCCTCGTCCCAGGTGACGTCCTCCCAGACGCCGCTGCCCCTGCCGCCGACGCGTCGCCGGGGCCGCAGCAGCCGGTCGGGGTGATACATCTGCTCGATGATACTCATGCCCTTGACGCAGCCGCGTCCGCGGTTGAGCGGGCCGTCCGGGTCGGGACGCGCCGCGACGACGCGTCCGTCCTCCACGGTCAGAAGATACATACACCCGCCGTGACAGCCACGGCAGGCGGTTTTATAGACAGGCATCGGCTTGGCTCCTTCCCGGGGTATGAGATGTATTATATAGTATCATATCGTCAGGCGCATGACAAGCGCCTGTTTCGCTTGTATCCCGCGCAAAAGCGTGGTATGATGGCATTGCCCCGTGCGGGCGGACTAACGCAACCCGAGGATGACCGCTATGAAAACCATCACACGCAGCCTTCTTACCGCCGTGTGCCTCCTGCTTCTCTGCGCCTGCGCAAAGAGCGCCGCCGAGGTCGATCTCGCCGCCGACGGGGCCGATCTCGACCTCACACGGCTCAGCTCGACCATGATCTACTCCGAGGTGTTCAATATGCGCTATGAGCCGGAGGGGTATTACGGCAAGGTCATCCGCATATCGGGCCTGTTCTCCGCGTACCCGAACCCCGAGACGGGCGAATACTACTACAACTGCATCATCCCGGACGCGACGGCCTGCTGTTCGCAGGGGCTCCAGTTCTTCCCCGCCGACGAGAGCCTCACGTACCCGGACGACTTCCCCGAAAACGGCACGACCGTCACCCTCGTCGGCACGTTCATCGAGAACGAGCAGAACGTCTACGCCTGCTCCCTCAGCGACGCGGTCATCGAGTCCGTCGGGGAATGACGACAATCTTCAGCAAGGAAACGGAAAGCACCCATGAAAGATCGGAAAAAGTTTCAGTTCGGCATGTTCCTCGTGACCATCGGCATCGTCTACGGCGACATCGGCACCTCGCCGCTGTACGTCATGAAGTCGATCATGGAGGGCAACGGCGGCCTCGGCGCGGTCGATCAGGATTTCATCATCGGCGCACTGTCGCTCGTCATCTGGACGGTCACGCTGCTCACGACGATCAAATACGTCCTCATCGCGATGAAGGCGGACAACCACGGCGAGGGCGGCATCTTCTCGCTCTACACGCTGATTCGCGGCTACGGCCGGTTTCTCGTGCTGCCCGCGATGCTCGGCGGCGCGGCGCTGCTCGCGGACGGCGTGCTGACGCCGGCGGTCACGGGGTGGAGGGCCTGCGCAGCATCCCGGTCATGGATCGGCTGCTCGGCGGCGGGCAGGCGAAGGTCGTGCTGATCACGCTCGCGATCATCACCGTGCTGTTCGCCGTGCAGCACACGGGCACGAGCCGCATCGGACGGGCGTTCGGGCCGGTCATGCTCGTGTGGTTTACGTTTCTCGGCGTGTCGGGTCTTGTGCACATCGCGTCGCTGCCCGCCGTGCTGAAGGCGTTCAACCCGGTCTACGCCGTGCGGGTGCTGCTCAGCCCGTACAACAAGGCGGGCTTTATGATCCTCGGCAGCGTATTTCTCGCGACGACCGGCGCGGAGGCGCTGTACTCCGACATGGGCCACGTCGGACGGGAGAACGTCTACTATAGCTGGCCGTTCGTGAAGCTCTGCCTGATCGCGAACTACCTCGGCCAGGGCGCGTGGATCATCACCAACACGCAAAACACGGCGCTGTACGCGATCGAGGATCTGAACCCGTTCTTCCTCATGCTGCCCGAGGCGCTCCGACCGTTCGCGGTCGTGCTCGGCGCGGCGGCGGCGATCATCGCTTCGCAGGCGCTGATAACCGGCTCGTACACGCTGGTATCCGAGGCGATACGGCTTGATCTTCTGCCGCATCTTGAGATTCGATACCCTTCTGACACAAAGGGCCAGCTCTACATCAGCAAGGTCAACACGCTGCTCTGGATCGGATGCAGCCTCGTGGTGCTCTATTTCCGCTCCGGCGCCCGCATCGAGGCGGCGTACGGTCTGGCGATCACGGTTACGATGCTCATGACAACGCTGCTGATTTCGGTGTATCTGCGCAAGGTGCGGCGTCACGCCGTGCTGTCCTGGGTCGTGCTCGCGGCGTTCGGGGCGCTCGAGTCGGTGTTCTTTATCTCGAGCCTCGGCAAGTTCACCCACGGCGGCTACGTCACCGTGCTGCTGACGCTCATGCTGCTCTTCATCATGGTCATCTGGTACCGGGGCACGCAGCTTGAGCGCAAATACTGCACCCGCCTGCGCCTGCGCAAGCACCTGCGCTCGATCCGGACGCTCCACGGCGACGAGAGCGTCCCCCTCGCCGCGCAGAACCTCGTCTACCTCGACAACAGCGGCAACGTGGAGATGATCGACCGCGACATCCTCTACTCCATCCTCGACCGCAGCCCCAAGCGTGCGGAGGCGTACTGGTTTGTGCACGTCAGCGTGCTCAACGAGCCGAACGCCATGCGTTA
>CAJOFW010000092.1 GCA_905234005.1 uncultured Oscillospiraceae bacterium | reverse complement strand
GGCGCGCATGCCGAGAAGCCCCGCCATCGAGCCGGCCATGTCCGATACGCCGCCGGACAGGATGCGTCTGGCCCCGGCGAGGGAGTCGTCCCGGCTCCTGGCAAAGCACAGGGCCAGCGCCGCGCAGCCGCCCTCGGGAAGACACGCCTCGAGTGTGACCGGCTCGTTCATCTGCCAGCCGGCGCCGCGCCGGATGGCGACGGGACACGTCGCCGTAAGGCAAAGCCACAGCTCCGGCAGCTCGCCGCGGGCAAGGCGGCGGACGAACACCGCGCCGTTTTTAGCCGTGACCTCAAGGCCGAGCCGCCAGAACGCCGGGTGCGCCCGGAAGTCCGCCTCCCTTGCGAGCACGGGCTGAAAGCGGACGGTGAGCGTGCCCCGGCTCGGGCCGGTGACGCGGCGCAGCTCGCCGCACTCGCCGGAGGCGACGCCGACCGAGGCCGTCATGACGCGCCGCTCCTCCGTCGTCGTGAACGTGACCGTGCCGCCGGCGTACCGCCAGGGCCGCAGCGCCGCGTCACGCAGGGACGGCGTCAAAGGCGTGCCGTCGGCGTACAGGGCAAGGCCGTCCGGCGCGTACATCAGCACGCCGCCGCTCCTTGCGAGGCACGAGCCGTCCGCGCCGCATAACAGCGCGTACACGCCGTTTGACAGCGGCCAGTACGCCGGCGCGTCCGGCTGCCACTGCTCGCCCTCCCGGGAGAACGCGGGCCGTTCCCGCGCAGGCTCCGGCGGGGCCGTGAGCGGGCTGCGGCTGCGGCGCAGGATCGGGCCGCCGAGCGGCGTTCGCTCGGCCAGCAGCGGCCGGAACGCCCCGCAGGCAGGCTCCGCCATGAAGTGCCGCCGCATGACGCCGCCCTTGAGACAGTTCGCGGCGGCGCACAGGCTCATGCCGAGGTGGTGGCTCATGAAGCACATGACCGGCTCCCCGCCGCGTCCGGCGCGGCCGGGCGTCAGGTCGAGGGCCTCGTACAGCCCGTAGGTGCCCCACATCCCGGCCCGGCGCAGGCGGCGCAGATTCCGCACCGCCGCCTTCGGGTGGACGCACAGGGCGAGAAAGCTCGCGTAAGGGGCGACGACAAGCTCGCCGTCCACGTCCCGTTTGAGGGCGAGAGCGCCCGCGCCGTGGGCCTTGTAGCGGTAGTCCATGCCCGCGTCGAGGGAGAAAAACGCGCTCTCCGAGCTGCCCCACGGCAGACGCGAGGCCGTCACGCGGCGGCGCTGGGCGTAGAGGCAGAAGCGCCCCGTCTCCCAGAGCATCGACCCGGGGACGAGCGGCAGAAACAGCTCGGGCATCAGGTACTCGAACATCGAGCCGGACCAGCTCGCGAGACCGCGCCAGCCGTCGAGGGAGAGCTGCGCCCGGCTGAGCGCCTGCCAGTGGCGGACGGGCACCTCGCCCCGGGCGCAGGCGACGTAGCTTGTCAGCCGCGCCTCGGACGCCATGAGGTCGTAGTGGCCCGGCGAGGGCACGCCCGTCGCGGGGTCGAGGCCGATATAGAACAGCCGCCGCTTCTCGTCGTACACCGCCCGCAGGTCGATCTCGTCGGCAAAATCCATGACGCGGCGGGACAGCCCGTCGAAGCCGTGGGCGGCGAGGCCGTGGGACGCGGCGATCAGGCACGCGCAGAGATTGCCGCTGTCCACGGTCGAGACGCAGGCCGGCTCAAGAGGGGCCAGCGTGCCGGTGTCGTACCAGTTGTAGAGGTGGCCGCGCCAGCGGGGCAGCGATTCGATCGTGCCCATGAGCCGTTCGATGAGATCGGCGGCGCGGTCGTGCGGCGCAAGCTCCAGCTCCATCGCGGCGACGGCGGAGGCGACGGCCATGCCGATGTTCGTCGGCGACGTGCGCCGGGCCGCGCCCTTCGGCGGCTGGATCTGCACGTTGTCGGGCGGCAGCCAGTGGTTTTCCCGCGAACAGTTCTGCTGGAAATACTGCCAGATCGCGCCGGCGCACTCGCGGAGAAATTTCCGGTCGGCGGCGTTCACATCGTTGCGCGGCGAACGCACCCGGCCCGTCACATGGGCAAAGCCCGGCGCGGCGGCCCATACGACGCCGACGGCCTTCCCGGCGGGGCCGGGCGCGAAAATCACGAGCGCAAGCCCGGTCGCCGCCGTGAGCCAGAGGGCGGCGGGGTATCGGCCCCGCGCCGCGTCGGCCTGGGCGGCGGTCGTCCACTGGAGCATATTCCGGTGGCTCACGGTCATGCGCCATACCGAAAGACACGCCGCGCCGAGGCGGGTGTACGCGTCCCACGGCAGCAGGATGAGCCGTGCCAGAAACCGGGCCAGCGCGCCGCCGACGCCGCGCAGTACGCCGCTGCGGCAGCGGAGTCGGGCGTCCCGGGCGGGCATGAAAAGCCCAGCGAACGCGTCCCTTGCCGCGTCGCAGCCGAGGCACACGAGCGCGATGAGACCGGCGGCGCGAAGCCCCGGAACCATGAGCGCGAGCACGACGGCCAAAAGCGCCGCCGGGGGTACGAGGCTGCGCCGCACGCTGTCATACAGCCGCCAGCGGTCGACGGGGGAGAGGCCGCGCCCTCTGCGGAACAGCCACGGAAGATTCTGCCAGTCGCCGCGTGTCCAGCGGCTCAGACGGCGAAACCATGAGAACGCGTTCACGGGCTGGGCGTCGGTCAGCTCCACGTCGCCCATGTACGCGCCGCGCAGATACGCGCCCTCGATGGCGTCGTGGCTCAGGACGGTGTTTTCCGGGATGCGTCCGTCGAGGCAGGTCAGAAAGGCCGCCGCGTCGACGAGACCCTTTCCGGCGAAGCCGCCGCGCCCGAAGAGGTCGGAGAACAGCTCGCCCGTCGGGGCGCCGTAGGGATCGGTGCCGCCCTGACCGGCGTACAGCCGCGAAAAATCCGTCGCGAGGGCTGCGTCCAGCTCCACCGACATACGCGGGTGGATGACGGCGTGGCCCCGTGTCACGACGCCGTTTTCGATGACGGGCGCGTTCGCCGGATGCAGCGCCGCGCCGATGAGCGACCGCGCCGCGCCGGGCACAAGGCGGGTGTCGCTGTCGAGGCAGAGGATATACCGCGCCCGCAGCGCGGACGCGTCGCCCGAAAGGCATTGCAGGCGGCTGTCCCGTCCCTGCGAGAGGCGGCACAGCTCCAGCACCGCGCCGCGCTTTCGCTCCCACGGCGTGAACCGCCGCGCCCGCTCGTTCCAGACGGGCTCGCGTGTCAGAAGGAAAAAGCCGCCGCCGTACCGGGCGTTCAGGGCGTCGATCGCCTCCTTCGCCGCCCGCAGGCGCTTTTGGGCGGCCGGGGAGGGATTCTCCGCCGCGTCGGGCAGGTCGGCCAGCAGCGCGAATACGAGGCCGTCGCCGCAGTCGCGGTTGGACAGGCGGTATTCCTCGAGCCGCCGGGCGAGGGCGGGGCCGGTGTCGTCGTCGGACAGGAGCGCGGACACGGCGCAGATCGTCCGCCCCTCCGCGCCCACGCCGCCGCGCAGCGCGAGACGGGGCAGGCGGCGCGGCTTCACAAAGCGCAGCAGCGCCGCGTCGAGCACCGAGCCGACAAGCTCCGATACGGGCAGCAGCGCGAGTATCGCGACCGCCCGCGAGCCGGTGAGAACGCCCGCCAGGATCGACAGCAGCAGCGTGAGGCCGGCGTGCGCCGCGATGTAGCCCGCGCCGGTGCGCCGGTTCGGGGGAAACAGCGCCTCGTGCAGACCGTCGTTCAGGAGCGTCTGCGCCTCCTTGCGCGGCGACGTGCCGTGCGCCTTCGCCCGCTCCTGTACGCGGGCGCGGTACAGGGCGCGTGTCTCACCGTCCATGAGCGGGTACGTGTGATCGCGGCGCAGAAGCTCGTCGACCGGGTCGGAGCGCTCGAGCGCGTCGGTCAGGTCAAGCTCGGCCAGCGTGCGCAGGCTTGTGAACAGCTCCGCAGCCCGTTCGGGGCTTACGCCGTCCTCCGCCAGACAGAGGATGACCGCCGCCCGGAGCGCCGCGCCGAGAAGGACTGCCTCGGATTCCGGTATGGACTCGTCGCGTCTGGCCCCTGTGAGGAACTCCTCCACGCGTTCCTCGGTGATCGGGCCGGCTTCCGCGAGCTGCCGGAGCAGGGTGATAAGCGCCGCCCCGTCCGGGCAGCGGCGCATCGAACGGGCCGCCCGCAGCGCCCGCAGAGCGAGCGCGCCCTCCCGCCGGACAAGATATTCGTTGTCGGCGTACCAGCCGGCGGCGGCGTCTGAGCGGCTCAGGGCCGATACGCGGCTCATCGCCGCGGACAGCGTGTGCGCGGTGCTCCGTCCGGAGACCGTGCCGGTGATGGGGATGCTCCTGGCCGTCTCTTCGCCCCATCCGGCCAGGCGTTCGGTTCTGATCGTTTCCATACCAGAGATTTTTCCCGCGCCGGCGGATTTTCATACTTTTTCCCCAAAGAAAAAGTATCAAAAAGAACTTTGTATTCGCTTCGAAACGTCATCGTTTCCAAGGCTTTGCGCCCGGTAACGAAACAAAGCTTTTAATGGGAGATCAGTATCATACCACATACAAAAAAACGGAGGACGCGGGCGCGTCCTCCGTTTGAAATGATATGCGGTTGTACCGTCGGCGGCTTTTCCGTCAGTAGAACGTCGCGACCGGATCCTCCGGGGCTTCGACGTGCTCGACGTGGGTCACGTTCAGGACAGGGCCTTTTTTGCCGTAGGCGCGGTGCCATTTGACGGTGACATGGGCGGTGATGACGAGCCACTCGCCCTTCGCGAGAAGCTTCGCGTCCGGCCACACCGCCGCGAGGCCGGTGAACTGGATGTCGTTCGCGCAGCAGTTCATGACGTGGCGGCCGAAGATGAACGCGTCGCCCGAGAGCTTCGGGCTTTTCACGACCATGCCCTTGAAGCGGAGGGTCTTCTCGTTGTACTTGCGGAAGTCGTCCGACAGATCGGCGTAGAAGATCGCGTAGTCGCGGTCGGCGATGTCGACGACCGGGGCTTCGAGGTCGTACGGCAGGGGGTCGACGATGTCGTCGTAGTCGACGTTCCCGTCGGGCTTCTCGTAGGCGATGTCGGCGCGGCGGGATACGGCGCGGACGATCTTGTGCAGCGCCATGCGATCGACGTCCGGGCCGCAGCGGTTGAATACCACCAGCTCGCACGAGCGGAGCTTGTCGTACACGAGCTGGCGCATATTCGCGTTGTACGACACGAACGTGTTCGCGTCGCAGAAGAGATACTCCTGCGCCACGACCCAGCTCTCCGGCATCTTCTCGTACAGCGTCGTGAGGCTCCACACGCCGTTGTATTCGACGATGACGCGTGTGCACTTGTGGGCGTCCAGAAGCCGCTGCAGGGAATCGGGCTGCAAATCCTCCTCGTTCTCAATCGGCGCGATGAATACGTTCGCGCTCGCAAAGGCCGAGGGGTCGTATTCCTCGACGCCCTCCTCGCACATGAGCAGCAGCGTGGGCGTGCCGTCGTTGACGCGGGGATCCTCCAGCGACTCCTGGATGAATTTCGTCTTCCCGGCCTCGAGAAAGCCGGTGAACAGATAGACGGGGATCTCTCTCACAGACCGAACAGCTCCTTCACCGCGTCCTCGCGGAGGTTCGCGCCGATGACGCACACGCGGCCGGCCACATTCGCCGGGCCGGTGCGGATGTCCGGCTCGCCGGGCGTGTAGTCGAAGTGCACCCACGCGCCGTCGGGCGAGGCGACGTAGCCCTTCGCCCGGACGACGAAGCCGTACCTCTCCTCGTCGCCGAGGGCGGCGAGGATCGCGGCGATCTCGTCGGCGGTGAACTTTTTGCCGGTCTCCGCGCCCCAGCTCTGGAACACCTCGTCCGCGTCGTGGCCGTGGTGGTGATGGTGGTGATGATGCCCGTGATCGTGGTCGTGATCGTGGTCGTGGTGGTGATCGTGGTCATG
>CAJOFW010000091.1 GCA_905234005.1 uncultured Oscillospiraceae bacterium | reverse complement strand
CGCGAACCGGGACGTGCACCCGCAGGGCAGCATCGTCGCCACGTCGCTCGGGCTCGGTATCGTCGTGGACACGGGCGGCTTCGCCGCCTCGAACCCCACGCAGGTCGATATCGCGGTGAACTGGTAAATCCTGCATAATAGAAATCCGGGCTGTTATTAACAGAATTTATACAAATTGTAATCTATATATTACTATACATTCCTGTTAAAAGCAGACGCCGTCCGCCGGACGGCGTCTTTTTTTGTGGTATTTGCTGAACCCGGCGCTCCGCTGCTTTACGGTTTTGTGCAAAAACTGCCAAATTTTCTCTGTCCGGGCGAAAGGGTTTGACCGTTTTTCGGAATTTTGCTATCATAAGAATACGGCACGGCGGCGAACGCCCGACAGGGCGGGGAGCGTGTGCTGCGTTTTGCCGTGCGCGGTCTTCTCAGCCGCGGCGCGGTGACCGGAGGTATTTATCAGCGCTATGAGAAACTACGATAGAGCTTGCCACCTTCCGGCAGATCCTGGACCTTCGCGCCCTTGATATGCCGGACGACATTGTGTTCCAATACGCGGAGAGGAAGAAACTCGAAACGGTCACCTGCGGCCGGTTTTACGACGAGATCGACCGGCTCGGCGCGTGGCTGTGCGAGAAGGGCTGGCGGCGCAGAACCGTCGCCGTGCTCGGAGAGAACAGCTACCCGTGGATCCTTTCCTATTTCGCCGTCGTCATGAGCGACAACATCGTCGTCCCGCTCGACAAGGAGCAGAACGCGGAGGAGCTGGGAAAGCTCTTAAAGCGCTGCGGCGCGGAGGCGATCTTCTGCTCGCATACATACATCGACGTCGCGGAGGCCATGCAGGAGCAGGGCGTCGTGAGCACCGTCGTCGACATGCGGGACATCCCCTCGATCATCGAGGCGGAAACCGGCTCTCTGCGGGCGATGGACGCCGAGCCGGAGCCGGACAGCGTGTCCACGATCATCTTCACCTCGGGCACGACCGGGGAGCCGAAGGGCGTGCAGCTCGAGCAGCGCGCCATCGTCATGGACGCGCTGAACGCCTGCCGGGGCCTGTGGGTCTCCGGCTCGTCGGTGCTGACGCTGCCGCTCCACCACACGTTCGGCTTCACGGTCGGCGTGCTCTCGGCGTACATCAGCGGCTATCCGATCTTCATCAGCAAGAGCCTTCGGAGCTTCATGAACGACCTCAAGGAGTTCCGGCCGCACAACCTCGTGCTTGTGCCGCTCTATGTCGAGACGATGTACAAGAACATCTGGCGGCTCGCGAAGGAGCAGGGCCGTGACCGGCGTCTGCGCCGCATGCTGAAGGTGTCGAACGGGCTTCGCCGCGTCGGCATCGACGTCCGCCGGCGGATGTTCCGCCCGGTGCTCGAGCAGTTCGGCGGCGCGCTCGAGCACATCGTGTGCGGCGGGGCGTTTCTCGATCAGGACTATATCGACGGCCTCGAGTCCATGGGCGTACAGATTTTAAACGGCTACGGCATCACCGAATGCGCCCCCGTCGTCGCGGTCAACCGCTCGAACAGGCAGAAGCGCAACAGCGTCGGCCTGCCCCTGCCCGGGTGCGAGGTGAAGATCATCGACGGCGAGATCTGCGTGCGCGGCGACAACGTCATGGCCGGCTACTTCGAGGATCAGGAGGCCACCGTCGAGGCGATGGAGGACGGCTGGTTCAAGACCGGCGACCTCGGCTACATCGACGAGGACGGCTTCCTCTACATCACCGGCCGGAAGAAGAACCTCATCATCCTCTCGAACGGCAAGAACATCTCCGCCGAGGAGCTGGAGGCGAAGCTTCTGCACATCGAAAACGTCGAGGAGGTCGTCGTCCACGGCGAGGACAACGTCATCACGGCGGAAATCTACGCCCCGGATCAGACCGGCGTGGACGACGCCGTCGCCCGGCTCAACCGGGAGCTGCCGTCCTACAAGCGCATCCAGCGCGTACGCTACCGCCTGTCGGAGTTCGAGAAGACGACGACGCGGAAGATCAAGCGCTATTATCATAAGACCGAGGACGCGAACACGAACGCGTGACGCGTCCCGGAAGGGAAAGGGGTTTTACAAAATGGAACGGTTTGAGCTGACAGGCTCACAGATGTATATGTATCTCATCAGCCGCGCCGGGCTTGGGCAGGCGGCGCTCCTGTGCGGGAGCGTGCTCATCCCCGGACAGCGCGACGTCGCCGACCTGCAGCGGGCGGCCAACGAGATATTCCGCATAAACGACGGCATCCGTCCGCGCTTCGTCGAGGAGGGCGGGAAGGTCTACCAGGAGACGCTGCCGTATGAGGAGCGGGAATTTGAAGTCCTGCATTTTAACAGCCGCGAGGAGCTGGACGAGTACGGCGAGGCTTACGCGACGGTGCCCTTCGAGCTTGTCCGCGTGGAGGACACGACGCAGAAGACGAAATACGGCTCATCCACAAGCCCGCAGCTCATTTTCAATATCCTTCGAGGCCGGCTGCGTACGGCACGAACCATGAAAAAGTACGGCCTGCGCAAGGAGCACGCGGCGTGTGACGTGAAGCTCGTTATCCTGCCCGACGCGTACGGCGCGATCGCGAAGATCCACCATGTCATATCCGACGCGTGGACGTGCCTGCTGCTCGGCAACCAGTTTGTCAGCATCCTGAACGGCGAGACGCCAAAGTCGTACGACTTCTCCGAGCACGCGCTCAGCGAGGCCGCGTATTACGAGACAAAGCGCTATCAGCGCGACAAGCGCTTCTATGAGGAGCAGCTAGCCGTATGTCCGGAGCCGACGCCGCTCTGGCCGCAGCCGTATACCACGCTCGAGGCGCGCCGCACCACGGTCACGCTCACCGAGGAGCAGACAAGGCGCATATACGACTACCACGAGAAGACCGGCTTCACGCCGTTTGTGCAGTTTCTCGCGGCCATGAGCGTGTTCGCCCGCCGCAAGACGGGGAAGGACGCGTTCTACCTCGGCGTCGTCACCATCGGGCGCGAGGGCGTCCGGGAGCGCAATTCAACCGGTATGTACGTAAACTCCTTTCCGCTGCTCATGCAGCCGGATGAGTCGACGTCGTTTGCCGATTACCTCGCCATTGTGCGGGATAAGGAATTCTCCGGCTTCCGCCACCAGAAGCCCGGTTCGCACGATTACGGCTTCGGCAATATGCTCTACGATACATGGCTCAGCTACCAGACCGCCGTGCTCGAGGAAAACGAGCAGGCCGAGTGCAGGCAGTATTACGCCAAGAGCACGGCCGCGCTCAAGATTCTCTCCATCGAGGACAGAAACGGCAAGGGCGCGCTGTCGCTCCACTTCGACGCGAACCTCTCCGTGACGGACGCGGAGATCGACGAGATGTTCCGCGTGACGCTCGGCGTGCTGTTCGACGGCCTTGACGACGATACCCGCCCGCTTTCCGCGCTCGGACGGCCAGAGGAAGGGCGGGGGTAAGCGTGAATGTATTCGGTTCCATCGCCAACGCGATCCTCTTCCGCGGCGCGAGCGGGATCGGCGGCGCTGTCAAAAGGAGATACCGCAAAAAGGGCGCGGCCGGCCGCCGCGTCAGCGAGAAGACGCTGAACGCCATCCTGCGCAGCGGCAGGGGAACGGAATACGGAAAGAAGATCGGCCTCGACAAGGTTCAATCCGTGGAGGACTACCAGAGGCTCGTTCCCCTGTCCACCTACGAGGATTACCGCTCCTATGTGGATCGCATGGTGGAGCTGGGCGAACAGAACCTCCTCACGCGCAAAAGGGTGCGCTATCTCGCGCAGACCTCCGGCACCGTGAGCAAGCTGAAGCTTATCCCGCAGACGAGCGCGTCGTACGTACCCTACATCAAAGAAACGTGCATCCTCGCGAATGATCTCAGCCACGCCGAACGGCGGCGCGGCCTGTCCGGCGTGCCCTGCCGGGGCCTTCTGCTGACCGAGGTGAACATCTCGAAGACGAGCGGCAAAACGGCCGATGTGCGCGGCATCCGCACGGGCTACATCTCCGCCTACGCGGTGGGCGGGCTGAAGACGTTCCTGCCCATGTTCACATGCCTGCCGAAGGACGTCATCGGAAAGCCGGAGATCCGTGACCAGAAATACATCAAGGCGCGTTATGCCCTGCAGGAACCCGATCTCGTCTTTTTCGGCGGCGTCTTCATGTCGGCGCTCGTCGATATCATGAGCTATATCGAGGAAAAGCGCGAAATGCTCATCCGCGACATCGAGACGGGCACGATCGACCCCTCGGTGGATATGCCGGACGGGATTCGCCGCCGTCTCGAAAAAAGGCTGCGGCCCGATCCGGCCCGCGCCGCCGAGCTGCGGGCGGTGTTCGACGCGCCCGGCGACGGCCCGATCATCCCGCGTATCTGGAAGAATATGTCGCTTATTGCCTCTGTCGGCACCGGCGATTTCACGCCGTTTACCGAGAAAATGCGCGGGATGGCCGGCGACGTGGAGATCGGATTTCTGATGTACGCCGCGTCCGAGTGCGTATTCGGCGCCGCGATGGAGACGGAGCAGCCGCAGTATCTGCTTCTGCCCGACGCGGGCTTTTTCGAGTTTCTGCCCGTGGACGAGAACGGCGAGACGGACGATTCCGCCCGCCCGCTTCTCATGCACGAGCTTGCGGTCGGCGGGCTGTACGAGATCATCGTCACAAACCGCGCCGGCCTCTACCGCTACCGCATCAAGGACGTCGTGCGCGTCGCAGGCTTCGAGGGGGAGATCCCGTATGTCTGCTTCGCGTACCGCAGGGAGCAGGTCATCAACATGGCCGGGTCGCATTTCACGGGCGAGTTCATCGAACGGATCGTGGAGAACTTCAGCGAGGCGATCGGCGTTCCGCTCCGCGATCACAGCATCTACGCCGATTACGAGGACAGGAAGGGGCGGATCGTCCTGTACATCGAACCGGACGGCGAGATCCCGCCGGACAGGGCGTCCCGCCTTGACGACATCCTCGAGGAGGAGATGATAAAGGTCAACGTCCTGTACGGTATGCACCGGCAGGAGGAATCCATCAACCACTGCGTCGTGCGCCGCGTCGCGCCCGGCACCTACGAGCATTACCGCGATATGCGCATCGCGCAGGGGATGTCGGTAAACCAGCTCAAGGCCGTGCGCTACATCACCACGCAGGAGCAGTACGACTTCTTCACGGCGGCTGTCATCGACAACAACGCGTAACCCCCGGCACACCGCCGGCTGCAAACTACCAACTACCAACTACCAACTACAAACTAATTCGGAGGACTGACAACAATGCTCGAGCAGGTAAAGGAAATCATCGGTAAATTCACGGAGGTCGAGGACATCACCCCGGCGTCGGCGCTGGGCGCCGATCTCGGACTGTCGTCGTTCGATCTCGTGTCCATCGTCGCGGAGTTCGAGGACGCGTTCGACCTCGAGGTGCCCGACCGCGACATCACGTCGTTCATCACGGTCGGCGACATTCTCGATTATCTCGAGAAAAACGCCTGAGCCGCGCCGCGACACAGGGGAGGATGGAAGCCATGGACAGCTACATCGACAAAAAGCTCTACGGCCTCACCGGGCCGCAGCTTCTCATGTACGCGCTGCAGACACAGCATGAAGGCGTCGCGTGCACGATGTGCTGCAGGCTGCTGATGGACGGCCAGCGCCCGCCGGAGGAGCTGCAGGAGCACATCAATACGCTTTTTCGCCTCAACGACGCTCTGCGCACGCGCATCGTCACGGTGGACGGCGTACCGAAGCAGTACATCGAGGACTACCGTCCCCAGACGTTCCGCGTGCTGCGCTTTGAGACGGTCGAAGAGCTCGACGCGTTCGGGAACGAGGAGGCGCTCAGGCGTCTGGATTTAAGCGGCATGCTCTGCGACGTGAGCATCATCCTTCTGCCGGATCGGTTCGGCGTGCTCTTCAAAACCCACCATATCATCGCGGACATCTGGTCGGGCACGCTCCTTTCCAATCAGCTCATCGCGCTGCTGCACGGCGAGACGCCGAAGGCGTATTCGATCACCGAATTCTTCGAGCGGGACGAGCGGTACCGTGCGGGAGGCCGCGTGGCGCGTGACCGCGCGTTTTTCATCGAGAAGCGCCGGGAGTGCGGCACGCCGAGCTTTATCTATACGCCCGACCCGGACGTCACGCCGCTGATCGGCCAGAAGGAGTATACGCTCCCGGCGGCCTCGGTTCAGGCGCTCGAGCGCTACGCGAAGGCGCATAATACCACCGTGTTTCTTCTGATGTACGCGGCGCTGGCTGTCTGCGCCGGGCGGCGCTTCGACAGGGAGAGGTTCTTTCTGGGGCTTCCGATCCTCAACCGCTCAGGCGTCCGTGATATGCATACCGCGGGCATATTTGTGGATTCCGCGCCCGTGCTCTGCACATA
>CAJOFW010000090.1:8922-9523 GCA_905234005.1 uncultured Oscillospiraceae bacterium | reverse complement strand
GTATATGATATCGAGGTGCAGACCACGAACAAAGGCAATCTGCCCCGGCGCACCCGTTTCTACCAGAGCATGATCGACGTCCGCGCCATTGAGAAGGGCGCGAACTACAAAACGCTGAAAAAGAGCTATGTGATTTTCATCTGCAGCTACGACCCGTTCCGCCGCCGGCGCTACATCTACTCCTTCTCCAACCGCTGCGACGAGGACCCGACGATCGAACTCGGCGACGACGCGTATAAGATCGTAATCAACACGAAGGGCGCGGTCGGCGAGATCACCGACGAGCTGAAAGCGGTCATCCGCTACCTCGACACCGGCGCGGCGGAGAGCGCGTACACAAAAGAGCTGGCGCAGGAGGTCGCGTTCGTCAAAACCGACGAGAAATGGAGGCAAGCCTATATGCTGATGATGGAAGCCTACGCGATGCAAAAGGATCTGGGCGGGCACAGGCAGGTAGTCCGTTCGATTCGCAGACGCCTTCGCAAGAACCCACAGGGTCTTACCTCCGATTACGTGGACGACCTGGCAATCACCATGTCCGAAGCCCTCACCGTCCGCGATACACTCGCCGCCCACCCGGACTGGGACGACGAAAAAATCG
>CAJOFW010000090.1:3021-8906 GCA_905234005.1 uncultured Oscillospiraceae bacterium | reverse complement strand
AAAGTATCAAAAAGAACTTTGTATTCGATCGAAAAGGCAGCATTCCCAAGGCTTTGCGCCCGGTAACGGAACGAAGCTTTTAATAAGAGAACAGTATGATACGCCCCCGCAAACAGCCCCGCCGGAGCCATCCGGCGGGGCTGCTTTGTATTTCGCACGGGGGGCGGCGTCACACCACCTGAAACACGTAGAACTTCAGATACTCCGTCTCCGGCACGCCCCAGAGGATCGGGTGATCCGGCCCCTGACGCCCCACGTAGAGCTGGCGCAGGCTCACCGACGCGTCGGCGGCGGCCTCGGCGAGCATTTTGCGGAACAGCTCGTCCGTCATGAAATGCGAGCACGAGCACGTCGCGAGCAGCCCCCCACGCGGCAGCAGGCGCATGGCCTTCAGGTTGATCTCCTTGTACCCCCGGTACGCGGCGCGGAGCGTCGAGCCGGACTTCGTGAACGCCGGCGGGTCGAGGATGATGAGATCATGCTCCCGCCGCCGCGCCGCCGCCATATCCGTCAGGTATTCAAACACATCGGCCCGCACAAGCTCCACCCGGTCGGATACGCCGTTTAACGCCGCGTTCTCCCGGGCGGTGTCCAGCGCCGTCTCGGACACGTCCACCGCCGTCACCCGTTCCGCCCCGCCGACGGCGGCGTGCAGCGCGAACGCCCCGGTGTGCGTGAAGCAGTCGAGCACCCGCCGTCCGGGAGCCAGACGCATGATCTCTGCGCGGCTGCGGCTCTGGTCGAGGAAATACCCGGTCTTCTGCCCGTTTATATAATCCACGCGAAACCGCACGCCGTTTTCCTCGATGACCGTATGCCCCGCCGCCTCGCCGACGGCCCAGCCCCGGACGCGGTCAAGACCCTCCTTGTCCCGGAGCGGGCTGTCGCTCCGCTCGTAGACCGCCGTGACCTCGCCGGCCAGCTCGTCGAGCAGGCACCGGTACAGCAGCTCCTTCACCCGGTCAAGCCCGGCGCACAGCACCTCCGTGACGAGCACGTCGTTGTACCGGTCGACCGTGAACCCGGGCAGGCCGTCGGCCTCGCCGAACACGAGCCGGCACGCCGAAAACTGCCCGCCCATGACCATGCGCCGATAATCGACCGCGTACCGCACCCGCCGCCGGAAGAACGCCTCGTCGAATTTATCGTTCCCGTTTCGTGACAGCAGCCGCACGCGCAGCTTCGATACGCCGTTGACCCAGCCCGCGCCGAGCCATTTGCCGTTCTGCGAGAACACGTCGACGATATCGCCGTCGACCCAGCCGCCGTCGTCCGTCACGACCTCCTCGCCGTACACCCACGGATGACCGCCGCGCAGAGCGCGCTCGGCCTTTTTCGTCACCGTGAGCCGCGGATAATCCCGTTCCATGCCTCCGCCTCCGTTCTGATTGCTGCAAGCCCATTATAACCGCAAAAACGAAGCCGCGGCAAGACCCTGCCGCGGCTTCATCGTATTATTTCCGTTCAGACGACCGTATTGCCCGGCGTCACACCGTTCCCCGATGAAGAACTTTGTCCCGTTACCGGGCGCAAGCGTTGGAAACGCTGCCTTTTCGGAGCGAATACAGAGTTCTTTTTGGATACTTTTTCTTTCAAGAAAAAGTATCAGGCGGGGGTGACGACGATGTCGCCGACCCAGGAGCCGCCGGCGGCGACGTCCACGGTCTCGCCGTCGACGGTGACGACGCCGTTCACGACGGCGCCGGCCTCGACCGTCAGGCCGTTCAGGTTCGACGCGTCCGTGACGTTCCAGACGGAATCCGCGTCCATGGTCAGGTACGTGCCGCGCACCGCGTCATACGTCTCGAACGCGGTCAGCCAGCCGTAGATGGCGGTGGGATCGACGACGCGGAAGCTGGAGGCGGTCTCCGTCGGGTCGTCGGCGTTCACATACAGCCCGGTGTCGGGATCGGTGACGTAGGCGACGTCGGCGTACTCGGCGAACAGCGCGTTCCAGTGCGCGTTGTCGTATGTACGGATCGCGCCGGTCAGCTCGGTATCGGCAAAGCAAAGGATCATCGGGCGCTGGTAATCCTCGTTCACGATGTCGCCGGCCCAGACGTTGCCGGTCGAATTGACCATGCAGCCGGGGATATCCTCGGTGGCCACGTCGTCGAGGATCTGGATCGTGCTCTCGTCAAGATCGACGCAGGACAGGATGATGACGCCGGACGCGGATTCAAGCTCCACGTTCTCGAGGTTCGCCGCGCCGCACGCGCCGCGGAACACGATCGTCGCGCCCTGCAGGTGGTCAAGCCACGCCTCCTGGATCACGGGATAGCGGTTCGAGCGCTCGTTGCACGCGCCGACGGTGGAGAGTACGGTGTTCTTCGCGTTCAGGATCGGGGTGGTCTTCCACTCGGTGGAGACGGCGGAGTCCTTCACGCCGGTGTCGGGGTTTGCCTTATGCATCGTATCGACGACGTGGAAGACGATGGCGTTCTGGTTCGCGATGATCTCGGTGGGCGTGTCCTCGTCCAGCTCCTGTCCGGCGAGGTTTGCAAGGAAGATCCCGTCGTCCGCCTCGAGGGCGTCGGCGGAGGAGGCGAGGTTCAGCACGCCGGTATTCGTGCAGAACGCGCCGTACTCGGCGGAATCGAACCGGGAGCCGAACACATTGACGGTCAGTCCGGTATCGGCGTAGGTGCCGTAGCCGCCGAACCAGTTGATCGCGTCGCCGTTGTAGAGGTAGAAGACATACGGGTTGCCGCCGGTATCGGTGCTCCACGAGCCGTAGCCCTCGCTGGCGACGGTGGAGTTATAGATGTACGCGGAGAGCGTGCCGCAGGCGATCAGGTTGCGGGAGTTGCCGAGCTGCGCCGTGAACCAGGGCATATCGCAGTATTCCGCGTCGCAGCCGGTGGACTCGAGGTAGCAGTTTTTGATGACGGTCGTGCCCCGGGAGAGGCTGACCGTATAGCGGCCGATGCCCGCGTCGCGGACGTAGACGTTCTCCATGTCGACCTCGCCGGTGCCGCGCACGGCGACGCCCGCGCCGCCGCTGGAGTCGCTGCCCCAGACGTAGTCCCCGGCCTCTGTCAGGTCGATGACCGTGTTGAAGGACAGGCTCTCGCCGGTGAAGACGGTGGTCACGTCGAAGTGATCGGCCTCGCCGCCGAGCTTCAGAGCGCCCTCGCTCGCGGTGAACTCGACGCCGCCGGCGGCGTTGTCCTCGCCCGTGACGCGCACGCCGGAGATCTCCTCCGCGCTGATGACCGCGCCGGGGGCCTCCTCGACCGTGACGAGGGAGTCGTCGACCGCGAGGCCGTCGTCGGAGACGGTGAACGCCGCGGTGCCGGCTCCGGCGGACATATTGGGCATGCCGGCGGACGCCTCGCCGCTCGCCAGCACGGGCGCGCACAGCACGCACAGGCATACGATGATGGATAGCAGCTTCTTCATGGTTCTCCTCCTGTAATAAAACTGCGTTCAGTATAGCATCAGGCAAACCCCGCTGACAACGAAAACCCCGCGAAAAACCGGCCATGCTTTACAATTTTTTCATAAAGCGTCCACAATTTCTTATAGAAATCGCCGTAAAATCACCGTCATGCTTGCATTCTGCGGCCCCGTCCTGTATAATGCAGCAGATTTACATAATCCGCCCAACCCATCCGGGCGGATCGCCTCACGGCCATCACAGGAGGATTTATGCGATTATCGAAAAAAATACACCCTTCCAACCATACACACCCTTTGCGCGTCCTGAAGCCCGTTCTGTCCCTGATCGCGGCGCTGGCGTTGTCCCTCGCCGCGATGCCCGCCGCCCTCGCGGATGAGGCGGACGGCGGCGCGGACGAGGCGGTTTATACAGTGGTCGAGTTCTCGTTCACCGACGGCGTCGTGACGTTCGAGGACGAGGACGACTTCATCTACGACGTCACGGAGGACGGCTACATCATAAACGGCGTGCCCGTCTCGGTCGACGACTTCGCGTCGGAGCCGAGCGAATGCTGGGTCTACGCCTATAACCTCTACAGCGAGATCTGGGGCGAGGGCTTCTCGATCTACATCGACACGGAGGACAACCTGCTTCGCGGTCTTTCCGCCGACGAGCTGACGCTGACGGAGGAGCATCTGCGCGAATACGTCTCGCGGGCGATACCCGGCGCGGTGCTGCGCATCTGCGACCGGGAATACCTCTACGGCGGCGACGGCTGGGGCCACAGCCAGCTCATCGTGGAGATCGACGACGAGGGCTTCACGGTTCTCGAGGGCGGTCTGCACCAGTCCCCGTACAGGCAGGAGCACTACTACACCTGGAGCGAATACATCGAGACGTCATGGCTCGGCGGCCATTACGAATACATCAAATACATCCAGTGGCCCGGCGCGGGGGAGGCGGCGCAGTCATGAGAGAGCTCGGCGTCATGGAGGTCGGCGGCTTTCGCCTCGGCCACGCCCAGGACGAGGCGGGCATGACCGGCTGCACGGTCATACTGTGCGACGGCATACGCCCCTGCGGCGTCGACGTGCGCGGCGGCGGCCCGGCCTCGCGGGAATCACAGATACTAAACCCCCTCATGGCGGCGGAGGGCGTGAACGCCGTGCTCCTCTCGGGCGGCAGCGCGTTCGGGCTGGACGCCGCCGGCGGCGTCCAGCGCTATCTCGAGGAACGCGGCGAGGGCTTCGCGACCGCCTACGGCGTCGTCCCGCTCGTATCGCAGAGCTGCCTTTTCGACCTCGGCGTCGGCAGCGCCGCCGCCCGGCCCGACGCGGCGATGGCCTACCGTGCCTGCGAGAACGCCGCCGTCACGCCGCCCGCCGAGGGCTGCGTCGGCGCGGGCACGGGCTGTTCGGTCGGCAAGCTGTACGGCATGGCCCGGGCGATGAAATCCGGCTTCGGCACGTACGCGATCGAGGTCGGCGGCGTGAGGGTCGGCGCTCTCGTCGCCGTGAACGCCCTCGGGGACGTGGTCACGCCCGACGGCCGCGCCGTCGCCGGTCTTCGCACGCCGGACGGACGCGCCCTCCTCGGCACGACGGCGGCGCTGCTCGGCGGCGCGGAAGACCCGTCGTTCACGACCGGCCAGAACACCACGCTCGGCGTCATCGTGACGAACGCCGCCTTTTCCAAGGCGGCGCTGACGAAGATTGCCGGCATGGCCCACAACGGCTACGCCCGCGCCATCCGCCCCGTACACACGTCGATGGACGGCGACACCATCTACGCCCTGTCCCTCGGCGACGCCGCCGCGAGCGCCGATCTCGTCGGCGTCATGGCCGCGTACGCGATGGAACGCGCCATCGTCCGCGCCGTCCAAACCGCAAAAGGCACCCCCGCCCTCCCCGCCGCGGGCGAATTGTAATCGAATCATCCAACAGCCCCTATAATCAACGAACAGGGAACGACCGCCCGGTCATTCCCTGTTCGTCTGTTTATTGTTTTGTTCCAAATGATAACGCGGATATTTCCCGCACCACGTCGCAGCGCGTCACCCCGTACCGCCGCAGCCGGTCGATCGCCGCCGCGTCGAGAACCTCGCCGCACACGGCGACCGGCACCGCCGGCGGGCACGACGCCGTGAGCGACGCGTACACCCGCCCGAGACACCGCTCCAGCGGCAGCGTCTCACGCGGGGCCATGCACGCCTCCCGGACGGTCATGACCCGTCGCGGCGGGCGATACGCCCCGTCCCCGTCCGACGCCGGCGAGGCCGGCGCGCGCTTTGGCAGCGCCGCGAGCGCGTCCCCGAGCGCGGAGAGCGCCGCCGCGCCGTTTTCGGGCGTGAACATAAACGTGATATAATCCGCGTCGTAAAACTCGGCGTATATGTGCCTTTCCCGCAGATACGCGGCGATCTCGCCGCCGGTATATCCGTATTTCCCCGCCGCGAGCGTGAGCTTCATCGGCTCGTCCCCGACGGGCGCGTAGCCCCGCGCCG
>CAJOFW010000090.1:2570-2980 GCA_905234005.1 uncultured Oscillospiraceae bacterium | reverse complement strand
AGATACGGGTTGCAGGCGTCGAGCGACTGCAATATCAGATACGACGGGCTTGTCGACCCGAACAGCCCCATCGCCTCCCGTGCCCGTTCGGCGAAGAACGCGTCGGCCCCGTGCCGGACGTGCAGATACGCCCCGCCGGTCAGGACGGGCAGCGTCTTGTGCGCCGAATCGCAGCACATATCCGCCCCGAGGTCACACGGATGCAGCGACGGCGCGAGAAACCGCAGATACGCCCCGTGGGCGTTGTCCACGAGAAGCGGCGCGCCGCAGGCGTGACACACGTCCGCCGCCGCCGCGATATCGGCCATCGACCCGAGATAATCGGGGCTTGTGACGTACACGGCGCAGGGCGGTCTGTCCGCCGCCTCCAGCGCGGTTCGCAGCGCGTCCGCCGTGACGGCGCAGCTATA
>CAJOFW010000090.1:0-2545 GCA_905234005.1 uncultured Oscillospiraceae bacterium | reverse complement strand
GGTCCGGCCGGGGCTGTATCCACGAGACGTCGAAATCCAGCAGCGCCGCCGCCGTCACAAACGACGCGTGCGCGTTCCGCCCCGCGATCACCAGCGGCCTGCCCGCCCGGGACGCTTCCGTCCGCGAAGCCCCCGCCCGTGCCAGCGCGAGATACAGCATCGCCCTTACGCACAGCGAGGACCCCTCCGCCGAGTAGAACGTCCGCGACCCGAACAGCGCCGACGCGATATTCTCGCTCTCGGCGATGATCCCGTCCGCCGTATACAGCGCGTCGGCCCCGTCGATCTCCGTGATGTCCAGCGCCTCGCACCCGAGCACGGGCCGCCCCTTGTGCCCCGGCATATGAAACCGCGCCGGGCTGTCCGCCGCGTACCGGCGCACAAAATCGCAGATCGGCGTGCCGACGCTCTCAGCCCCCGAGGCCATCGTCCGCCGGTTCACCGTTCCCCGGTTCTCCGCTCCCCGGCGCGTCGTCCCCCAGCGCCCCGGCGACGGCGAGCATGATCGCGCACTCCATGCGCTTGCGGAACAGCTCGCATCCCCGCTCATACACGCCGGTGACGGCCCCGGACGCGTGATAAGCGTTCGCGGCGCACCCGCCGGAGCAGTACAGCCGCGCCCAGCAGTCCCGGCACTGCGGCCTTGCGTAGACGCTGCACGCCGCGAACTCGTCCTGCACGGCCGTATTCGTCACGCCCTGCCAGATATCGCCGAGCCGGAACCGCTCCTCCCCGACGAACTGGTGGCACGGGTAGAGGTCGCCCCACGGCGTCACGGCCATGTACTCGGTGCCCGACCCGCAGCCGGATATCCGCTTATACACGCACGGCCCGCCCTTCAAATCGAGCATATAGTGGTAGAACGTAAACGGCCTGCCCTCGCGCCGCCGCGCAAGCATCAGCGCCGCCAGCTCCTCATACTGCCGCATGACGACCGGCATATCCGCGTCGGTCAGCGCGGCGGGGTCGCCCTCCGCGCACACGACAGGCTCCATGCTCAGCTCCGTAAAGCCAAGCTCGAGCATGGCCCGTATATCCGCGAGAAAGTCGGGATTAAAGTGCGTGAACGTCCCCCGCATATAATAGCCTTTGCCGCCCCGGGCCTCCACGAGCCTTTGGAATTTCGGCACGACGCGGTCGTAGCTGCCGTTTCCGGCGTAATCGACGCGGAAGCGGTCGTGCACCTCGCGCCGCCCGTCGAGACTCAGCACGACGTTTGACATCTCCCGGTTGCAGAAGTCGATCACGTCGTCGTCGATCAGCATCCCGTTCGTCGTGAGCGTGAACCGGAAGTTCTTGTTGTGTTCGCCCTCGATCGAACGGGCGTAGGCGACGAGCCGCTTCACCGTATCGAAGCACATCAGCGGCTCGCCCCCGAAGAAATCGACCTCGAGGTTATGCCGCGTGCCCGAATTCTCCACGAGAAAATCGAGCGCCCGCCTCCCGACCTCGAACGGCATGACCGCCCGCTCGCCCCGGTACTTTCCCTGGCTTGCGAAGCAGTACGCGCAGTTTAAGTTGCACGTATGCGCGACGTGCAGGCACAGCGCCTTGACGACGCCCGCCGACCGGGCCTTCAGCTCCCCGGCGAGCGGCTCGAACGTATCCGGCGCGAAGAGCCGCCCGGCGTCGCGCAGGGCCGTGATCTGGTCGTAGCACTCCGAGAGCGCCGCCGGGTCGTAACCGCCGCCCAGGGCGGCGATGACCTCGTCCCGGCTCCGGCCCTCGTACAGCGGGATCATATCGTACGCCGCGTCGTCCACGACGTGGACGGAGCCGGAGCACACGTCGAGGACGATGTTATAGCCGCCGAGCTTGTATTCGTGTATCATGCAAAGCACCCCTGTATACCGGAAATGCCGCCCCGAGAGGCGGCAAGTTCCGTTTGATTCGGTTCGAGACGATGAACGGTCAGTTGTCCCTGTTCTCGCACTGCTGGTTCGCAATGCCGCAGCTCGTCTTGCAGGCGGACTGGCAGGAGGTCTGGCACTCGCCGCAGCCGCCGTTTACGGCGCTGTCGCAGAGATTGCGCGTCTCGATGGTTTTGATATGGGTCATGACGTAATCCTCCGTCTGTAATTGCACCTATCATAAAGGAAACGCGCCGAAATGTCAAGCTTCCCCGCGCATTCGCGCCGCGTCCGCCCCGAGGGGGAGCGGGCGCGTGGTTCGGGCGCATGGTTATGGCGGGTATAAGAATAACTGATATTAACCAATCGATTCGCGCCGGCCTATGCAAAATCGCCAAAATCCGCCGCGAGCTTTCGCCGAAATTATCTCCGCCGCCGAGAAAGGCGCGATTGACTTTGCCCGCCCCGGTTTGTTATAATTGTTATAGAAATTCAAAACGTGGATTGGTGACTGACGGTACGCGAAACGACGCGAGGGAACCAATATCATGCGTCTTTGCCGACCGTCTGGGCAGTCTTATTCATGTGGGGATAAGACTGCTCGTTTTGCATTTATGCGGCCATTTACCCACATCCATACACGAGAGGAGACCTTATGAAGAAAATCGCGATCATCATGGGCAGCGACAGCGATC
>CAJOFW010000089.1:24957-25366 GCA_905234005.1 uncultured Oscillospiraceae bacterium | reverse complement strand
GTCGAACCCCTGAACGAGGCGGAACAGCAGGACGAAGACCGACGCGAAGAGAGCGGTGAGATGACCGCGTGGGACTACAAACGGCGCGGGGATCGGCTGTCTGATGACGAAAAATACGAAGACGCAATCGAGGCTTACACCAAAGCCATCGAACTCGATCCCACAAACAGCGTCGCATACTACAATCGCGGCCACGCGTATGATAAACTTGGTCAATCTGACAAGGCAATCGAGGACTTCAGCAAAGCCAACGAACTCGATCCCAAATACAGCAACGCATACTTCAATCGTGGCTGTATGTATGATTTGCTTGGCCAATATGACAAGGCGATCGAGGACTACAGCGAAGCCATCCGGCTCGATCCCACAGACAGCGTCGCATACACCAATCGCGGCTATGCGCATAATG
>CAJOFW010000089.1:20023-24868 GCA_905234005.1 uncultured Oscillospiraceae bacterium | reverse complement strand
CGCAAAGCGCGAACCGCCGCTGTTTTTTTGTGCGTCAACCGCCGAGGTAGGCTTTTTTGATCGCCTCGCTCTGCGCAAGCTCGCGGCCGGTGCCGGTCAGGGTCACGCGGCCCGATTCGAGCACGTAGGCGCGGTCGGCGATCTGCAGGGCCATCTCCGCGTTCTGCTCCACGAGCAGGATCGTCGTGCCCGCCGCGTGCAGGCGGGTGATGATCTCAAAGATCTGCTCGACGAGGATCGGCGCGAGGCCCATCGACGGCTCGTCCATCATGAGAAGCTTCGGCCGGCACATCAGCGCCCGGCCCATCGCCAGCATCTGCTGCTCGCCGCCGGAGAGCGTGCCCGCGATCTGGCTTCGCCGCTCCTTGAGGCGGGGGAAGCGCTCGAACACAAGCGCAAGATCGTCCTGCGAGAGCTTCTTGTGGATGTACGCGCCCATCTCGAGGTTTTCCATGACCGTCATCTGCGCGAATATGCGCCGCCCCTCGGGGACGTGGGCGAGGCCCTTCGACGGGAGCTTGTAGCTGTCCGTCTTCGTGATGTCCTCGCCGAGGAAGTGGATGGAGCCGCTGCGGGGGTGCATCATGCCGGACACGGTCTTCAGCGTCGTGGATTTGCCGGCGCCGTTCGCGCCGATGAGCGCCACGATCTCCCCCTCCTCGACGTGGAAGGACGCGCCCTTCAGGGCGTGGATGTTGCCGTAATAGACGTCGATGCTGTCAACTGTCAGCACGTTACTTCGCCCCCCTCTTGCCGAGATACGCCTCGATGACGGTCGGGTCGTTCTTGATCTGCTCCGGCTCGCCCTTCGCGATGACGCGGCCGTAGTTCAGAACGCAGATGCCCTCGCAGATGCCCATGACGAGGTTCATGTCGTGCTCGATGAGCAGGATCGCGATCTGGAAGGTGTCGCGGATTTTGCGGATGTTCTCCATCAGCTCCGCCGTCTCGGACGGGTTCATGCCGGCGGCGGGCTCGTCGAGCAGCAGGATGCTCGGATTCGTCGCGAGGGCGCGGACGATCTCGAGGCGGCGCTGCGCGCCGTAGGGCAGCGACCCCGCCTGCGCCGCGGCCATGTCCTCCATGTGGAAGATGCTCAGAAGCTCGAGCGCCCGTTCGTGGGCGACCTTCTCGCTCTTCCAGTGGCGGGGCAGACGGAAGATGTCCTCCCACATGCTGCATTTGATCTCGTTGTGCAGGCCGATCTTCACGTTGTCCTCCACGGACAGCGCCGAGAACAGGCGGATGTTCTGGAACGTGCGGGCGATGCCGGCCTTGTTCACCTGGACGGTGTTCATGCCGGCGGTGTCCCGGCCGTCGAGCAGGATCGTGCCGTGCGTGGGCTGGTAGACCTTTGTGAGCAGGTTGAAGACGGTCGTCTTGCCCGCGCCGTTCGGGCCGATCAGGCCCGCGATCTCGGTGCGGCCGATCGTGAGGTTGAAGTCCTCCACGGCCTTGAGGCCGCCGAACGTGATGCCGAGACGCCTTGTCTCGAGCACGGGCGTCTTGTCGACGTCGCGCTCCGGCACCATGCCGGGGCTGGGCAGGGGTACGAGCTTACTCATCGCCGTCACCTCCCTCCGGCGTCGGGGATTTTCGTCGGAACAGGCCGGTAAAGCCGTCCCGGACGCGGGCGAGGAACGCCTTGAGAACGGGGTTGTTCGTCGCGAGCATGACGACGATCAGCACGACCGCGTAGATCAGCATGCGGTAGTCGTTCATGGCCCTGAGAAGCTCGGGCAGGACGTACAGCACGGCGGCGGCGATGATGCTGCCCCGGATGTTGCCCATGCCGCCGAGCACGACGAACACGAGCACGAGGATCGACGTGTTGAAGTCGAATTTCTTCGCGGCGATGGTGGTGAAGTTCATCGCGTACAGCGCCCCGGCCATGCCCGCGAGAGCGGCGGAGACGACGAACGCCATGAGCTTGTATTTCGTGATGTTGATGCCGACCGACTCCGCCGCGATGCGGTTGTCGCGCAGCGCCATGATGGCGCGGCCGGAACGGCTCTGCACGAGGTTCAGCACCACGAACAGCGTGAACAGGATCAGCAGAAAGCCCGCCGTGAACGTCGAGAGCTTTGTCACGCCGGAGGCCCCCTGCGGGCCGTTGATGATGAGGAAGCCGTCCGTCAGCTCCGAGGCCGTGATGGGCCGCAGCATCCGCACATGCAGGCCGGACGCGTCGAAGGCGACGTAGAGGTTGTTGATGATGTTCTTGATGATCTCGCCGAAGGCCAGCGTCACGATGGCGAGGTAGTCGCCCCGCAGACGCAGCACGGGCACGCCGACGATCACGCCGACGACCGTCGCGAGAAGACCGCCCGCCAGCATCGCGAGCACGAGCCGCACCGGGCCGGAGGCGACCGACGACTGCAGGCTCATCGCGACGACGATGCCCGTGAACGCGCCGACGCTCATGAAGCCGGCGTGGCCGAGGCTCAGCTCGCCGAGGATGCCGACCGTGAGGTTCAGCGAGATGGCGAGGCAGATGTACACGCAGATCGGAATGAGCTGGCCGGTCAGGGAGTTCGACAGATGCCCCGACCCGGACAGAACCTGCATGACGACGTAGAAGGCGATGACGATGGCGTAGGTGACCGCGTTGCTGCGGGCGTTTTTCGTAAGCTTTTTCATGCGTGTCACCTCATACCTTCTCGCGGACGGCCCTGCCGAGAAGCCCGGTGGGCTTGATGAGCAGGATGATGATGAGCACGGCGAAGACGATCGCGTCCGCCATTTCGGTGGAGATGTACGCCTTGCCGAGGATCTCGATCACGCCGAGCAGGATGCCGCCGAGCATCGCCCCGGGGATCGAGCCGATGCCGCCGAACACCGCCGCGGTGAACGCCTTGATGCCGGGCATGGAGCCGGTCGTGGGCACGAGGTTCGGATAGGCGGAAAGATACAGAACGCCCGCGATCGCCGCGAGGCCGGAGCCGATCGCGAACGTGACGGAGATCGTGGCGTTTACGTTGATGCCCATGAGCTGCGCGGCCTCCTTGTCCTCGGACACGGCGCGCATGGCCTTGCCGACCTTCGTCCGGTTCACGAACAGCGTCAGCGCGACCATGATGACGGCGCTGACGATGACCGTGACGATGGCGATGGCCCGGATCGTGAGCTGGCCGCCGAACAGCGTCAGGCTGGGCAGATTGACGACGGACGTGAAGCTCTTCTGGTTCGCGGTGAAGATGAGCAGCGCCGCGTTCTGCAGAAAGTAGCTCACGCCGATGGCGGTGATGAGCACCGCGAGGCTCGTCGCCCCGCGCAGGGGCTTGTACGCGAGCTTTTCGATGATGATGCCGAGCGCCGTGCACACGACGACCGCGACGAGAATGCCGGGCAGGGGCGACATGCCCCAGTAGTTCATGGCGCAGAAGCACATATACGCGCCGACCATGATGACGTCGCCGTGGGCGAAGTTCAGCATTTTCGCGATGCCGTAGACCATCGTGTAGCCGAGCGCGATGATGGCGTATACGCTGCCGAGACTGACGCCGTTTATCAGGTTCGTCAGAAAGCTCATTGGCGCACCTCCTTTTCATTGCCCGTGAGGCGTCCGCTTCACGGGCGGAATACCCGCCACGGGTCATTGTCTCCCGTCCGACGGTTCACATTGGAAAAGGCGGGGGCTGCCGGTGGGCAACCCCCGCGCTTTATGGTGTTTGCGAATAATCGCGTTCCCGGAAGCTGTGTTCCCGGAAGCCGTGTTTTACGCTGTGGCTGCGGGCGGGGCGATCAGTCGAGGCCGACGTACGCGCCGTTTTCGATGATCATGCCCTTCGGGGCCTTGGAGACCGCGCCGGAGGCGTCCCAGGTCATGCCCTCGCCGGTGATGCCGTCGTAGGTGAAGCCGCCGTTGAAGAGGGCGATCAGCGCCTCGCAGACCTCGTCGGTCGTCATGTCGGACGTGTAGCCGATCTCCTGCAGGGCCTCGTAGATGGCCCAGACGCAGTCATAGCCGTCGGCCGCGAACTGGTTGGGCAGCTCGCCGTAGGCGGCCTGATACGCCTCGACGAAGGCCTGGGTGCGGGCGTCCTCGGCGTCGGCGTTGAACGGGGTCAGCAGGATGACGCCCTCGGCCAGAGCGGTGTCGAAGCCCTCGACGGTCAGGATGCCGTCCATGCCGTCCACGCCGAAGAAGGTGGGCGCGTAGCCCATCTCATTGGCCTGGGTCAGGATCAGGGAGGCGGGGCCGTAGTAGATGGGCAGGAAGATCAGGTCGGCCTCGGCGTTTTTCGCGTCGTTGAGCTGGACGGAGAAGTCGTTCGCGGAGTCGTCCGTGAACGTGGTGACGGAGACGATCTCAAGGCCGACGTTCTCGGCCTCATCGGCGAAGGTGTTGTAGATGCCGGTGGAGTACGCGTCGGCGTTGTTGTAGATGATGGCGACCTTGGTGCCGAGGCCCTGCTCGGAGATATACTGCGCGGACGCGGTGCCCTGGTTGGGGTCGGTGAAGCAGAGCTGGTAGACGTTGTCAAGACCGTCGATGACCTCCACGGAGGAGGCGGACGGGGTCAGCATGAAGACGCGGTCGGCGTTGGTCTCGGGGCCGACGGCCTTCGCCGGGGTCGTGGTGGTCGGTCCGATCAGAACCTGCATGCCCCAGTCCTTCTGGGCGTTGTACGCGTTCACGGACTTCTCGGCGTCGTGCTCGTCGTCCTCGAACTTGTACTCGATCGTGATGGCGCCGCCGAGGGCGTTGATCTCATCGACCGCGATCTGGGAGCCGTTGTTGTGGGCGTTGCCGTAGATGGCGGCGCCGCCGGTCAGGGGGCCGATGCCGCCGAGCTTCACGACGACGGCGTCCGCGGCAGGCTCCGCGGCCTCGTCAGCGGG
>CAJOFW010000089.1:5806-20010 GCA_905234005.1 uncultured Oscillospiraceae bacterium | reverse complement strand
CAGCGGGGGCGGCTTCCTCAGCCGGAGCGGCCTCCTCGGCGGGGGCGGCCTCCTCGGTGGCGGGGGCGGTATCGGCGCTGCCCGAGCCGGAGCCGCAGGCGCACAGCGCCGTCACGGCGCACAGCGCCGTCACCATGACGAGCGCGAGCACGAGCGCCAGAAGCTTTTTCAGGGAACTGGACTTCATTGTGAATTACCTCTTTCCATAAATATATCGCTATCTATAATAAATTATCCCGGCGGAAATGTCAATCGCAACCTTGCCGTTCGGCACGGTTTGGCGGCGTCCTGACGCCGGCGGAGCGGTCGGACGCGTGCCGCCGTCCCGAAACGGACAAATCCCCCGCCTTATACGGACGGGGGATGACGTTTTTGATTTTCGCCCGGGGGATGAACCGCCGCTCAGGGGATGAACCGGTAGCCGAGGCCGCGCACGGTCTGGATGTGGGTCGGGTGGCTCGGGTCGTCCTCGATCTTGTTGCGCAGACGGTTGATGTAGACGACGATGGCGGAGTCGTCCACGTTCGCGTTGCCCCAGATGAGGTCGTAGAGCGAGCTGCGGGAGAAGATGCGGTTCGGGTTGTCGAGGAAGAGCTTCATGATGGCGCTCTCCTTCGCGGAGAGCTGCAGCTCGTTCCCGTCCTTGTAGAGCTTCAGAGTCTCGTTGTCGAAGCGGAACGGCCCGATCTCGATGACGGACACGGCGCTGGACGCCTGACTGCGGCGGATGAGCGCCTTGACCTTGGCGGCAAGCGTCACGGGGTTGAAGGGCTTCGTGATGTAGTCGTCCGCGCCGATCTCGAGGCTGTAGAGCATATCGACGTCCTCTGTCCGGCCGCTGACGACCATGACGGGGATCTGGTTGCCGTCGTCACGCAGCGCGTGGATGACCTCGAAGCCGTCCATGCCGTCGAGGTTCAGATCGAGCAGAACGATGTCGAAGGTCTCCCCGCCGAGCGTCTTGACCGCCTCCTGTCCGCTCGCGGTGAGGACGGACTGGATCCCGCTGCTCGTGAGCACCTTCGCAAGTGTGTTGCGGACGGCCTCGTCGTCCTCGACGATCAGGGCTTTGGGCTGCATGGCTGACACCTCCTGTTCTGTGGTTGTGGGCTGTTCTGTGGTTGTGGGTTGACAGGGAACTGTCGTTTCCTATACAATATATAAAAATATACGGATGCCGCGATACACGGAAAGCGGGCTTGCTTACATCTGAGTGTAACACGGTTTTCCTGAAAATACAAGTGTTTAGAGGTTTTTTCATGAAACGAAAGAGAGCGCTTGTGACGGCGGCGCTGGCTCTCGCGGCCGCCGCGCTCATCCTGTCGGGGCTGTACCGCGTCGTACGCGTCTATTCGATGTACCGCTCGGATATGCTGAGCTATGAGAGCCGTCACCTGGACAGCATCATCGGCGCGAGCGCGCGCGGCATCGACTGGATGCTCGAGAGCTACGCCCTCCGGCTCGACCTTCTCGTGAAGCGGCCGGACTACGCCGGGGCGGAGGCGGACTACGCGGCGAACGGCAGCGTGCTCGGGCTGTGGAACGTGCTGCGCCGTTCGGACACGACGCAGACCGGCACCCGCTACAAGCTCGCCGTGTACGGCGCGGACGGGGCCGTGATCGCGGCCTCGGACGCGTCGTTCCCCACGGCGGCGGAGGAGGACGAGACGCTGGAGGAGGGCGTCTGTCTGCGCACGGACGCCGACGGCGTGTTCTGGTTTCTGTTCCGGGACACCTCCGACGGCGGGTATATCTACGAGCTTGCGATCCCGGTGCAGACCGTTTTTTCGTACCACGCGGACGCCGCCCGTGTCGGCGTGCAGGGCTATCTCTTCCTCACGGACGCGGACGGGCGCTTTCTCGCCTATTCGGGCGGCGGCGGCGGCAGCGGCGTCGTGAGCATGGAGGAGCTTGCCCGGCTGGAGCCGTCCGTCGACCTCGACGCGATCGCCGGCCTCGCCGCCGGCGGCGGGGACGACGAGTACACCGTCCTGCGCTATCCGTGGCCGTCCGAGGACGGCGGCGACGCCGCCGCGGAGGAGACGCTTGTCGTCACGATCCCCCTCGATACCGGCGGCGGCGCACTCACCCTCGGCGCGGCGATGAGCTTTCAGGAGTTCAGCTCGTTTCTCACGGATACGCTGCGCGAGGTTTCGCTCATCATCGTGCTGGAGCTGTGCGGGGCGCTGATCCTGTTCTTCATCGCGGCCCGCACGCTCGTGGAGAACCGCCGGAACGCCCTCGAGCTGGAGGCCGTCCGCGAACGCGCCGACCTCATGGAGGAGATAAACCGCCAGCAGAGCGCCCTCGCCCACACCGAACGCCTGCAGCAGCTCGGCGTCATGACCTCGGGCATGGTGCACGAGTTCAACAACCTCCTCACGCCGATCATGGGCCAGAGCATGCTCCTGCTCGAAAAGCTCGCCGACGACGAGGAGTCGGAGCAGTTCGAGATCGCCCTCGACATCTACGAGGCGTCCGAAAACGCCCGCGAGATCCTGCGCCGCATGTCCTCCATGAGCAAACGCGACGTGGACATGAGCTTCCGCACGCTTGAGGCCGGGGCGCTGCTCCGAAGGGTGGCGGCCCTCGCCGGGATGGCGAAGGACCCGCACATCCGGCAGGAGCTGTCCGTGCCCGACGAGCCGGTCTGCATCTCCGGCAACGACCGCCTTCTGACGCAGGCCGTCCTGAACCTCTGCATCAACGCCTGTCAGGCCATGGGAAGCGAGGGCGTCCTCTCGATCAGCCTCGCGCCGGAGCGCCGCTCCGGTCACGATTACGCCCGCATCGAGGTGTCGGACACCGGCCCCGGCATATCGGAGACGCTGATGAGCTCGATCTACGAGCCGTTCGTCACCACCAAGGGCGAGCGGGGCACCGGCCTCGGCCTGTCGATCTGCAAGAAGATCATCGAGACGCACAAGGGTACGATCTCCGCCGCGAACCGTCCGGAGGGCGGCGCGGTCTTCACCATCCGCATCCCCATCTGCGCCCCCGGAGACGACGAGCTGTGACCGGGTGAAAAAAATTTCACGATGCGGCAAAATCTTCTTGAAAAAGCAGAAAATTAGTATATAATAAGATGAGCCTGAAAATGTTGTGAATTTGACGATTCTTGCGCGTTTGCCGCGCAATTTCCCCACATTGTCTGCCCGATCATGAACAACATCGTCCTTTTTTCCCCCGAAATCCCACAAAATACCGGCGCGATCGCCCGCACCTGCGCGGCGACCGGCGCGGCGCTGCACCTGATAAAGCCCCTGGGCTTCGACATCTCCGACGCCGCCGTCCGCCGTGCCGGCCTTGACTACTGGCACCTCGTGGACGTGCGCGTGTACGAGAGCTTCGACGAGTACGTCGAAAAAAACGGCGACGCCGACCTCTGGCTTCTCAGCACCAAGGCCCCCCGCTGCTACGCGCAGGCCGATTTCACCGGCGGCGTGTCGCTGCTGTTCGGCCGCGAGACGTCCGGCCTGCCGGAGGAGCTCATGCGCCGTTACCGGAGCCGCACGCTCCGCATCCCGATGAAGCCCCGCGCCCGCAGCCTGAACCTCGCGTCCAGCGCCTCGATCATCCTGTACGACGCGCTGCGTCAGCAGGGCTTCCCCGGCCTCATGGAGCGCGGCGTTCTCGCTGCGTGACCGGGCGGTCAGGCGGCTTTACGCGAACAACCCGAATCAGCCAACGCAATAACCTTATATATACTATCTCAATGGAGGATTTTACCATGAGCTACAACAAGAAGAACGTTACCCAGGTCGACGTGAGCGGCAAGAAGGTGCTTCTCCGCTGCGACTTCAACGTCCCCCAGAACAAGGCCACCGGCGAGATCACGGATGACAAGCGCATCCGCGCCGCCCTGCCCACCATCCAGTATCTGCTGGACAACGGCGCCGCCGTCATCGCCTGCTCCCACCTCGGCAAGCCCAAGGGCGAGTGGAAGGAATCCCTGACGCTGGCCCCGGTCGCCGCGCGTCTGAGCGAGCTGCTCGGCAAGCCCGTCACCTTCTGCAAGGACATCATCGGCGAGGACGCCCACGCCAAGGCCGCCGCCGTGAAGCCCGGCGAGATCATCCTGCTCGAAAACCTCCGCTTCGACAAGCGCGAGGAGAAGAACGACCCCGAATTCGCGAAGGAGCTGGCCGACATGGCGGAGCTGTACGTGTCCGACGCGTTCGGCACCGTGCACCGCGCCCACGCCTCCACCGCCGGCGTCGCGGCGTATCTGCCCGCCGTCTCCGGCTTCCTGATCGGCAAGGAGCTTGACATCATGGGCAAGGCCCTGGAGGATCCCGCCCGTCCGTTCGTCGCCATCCTCGGCGGCGCGAAGGTCTCCGACAAGATCGCGGTCATCGAGAACCTGCTCACGAAGGTCGACAAGATCATCATCGGCGGCGGCATGGCCTACACCTTCATCAAGGCCATGGGCTATGAGGTCGGCAACTCCCTGCTCGAGGCCGACAAGCTCGACTACGCGAAGAACATGATCGCCGACGCGAAGGCGAAGGGCGTGGAGTTCCTGCTGCCGGTCGACACGGTCGTCGGCAGGGAATTCGCCGCCGACACCGAGGCGAAGACCGTCGCCGTCGACGCGATCCCCGCGGACTGGATGGGTCTCGACATCGGCGAGAAGACGATCGCCCTGTACGAGGCCGCCATCGCCGGCGCGGGCACGGTCGTCTGGAACGGGCCGATGGGCGTGTTTGAGTTTGACCGCTTCGCCGAGGGCACCCGTGCCGTGGCCCGTGCCGTGGCCGCCTCCGGCGCCGTCAGCATCGTGGGCGGCGGCGACTCCGCCGCGGCCGTCGAGCAGCTCGGCTTCGCGGACAAGATCACCCACATCTCCACCGGCGGCGGCGCGAGCCTCGAGTTCCTCGAGGGCAAGCAGCTCCCCGGCGTCGTGTGCCTGCAGGACGCGTAAGAGGCACAGGCATGGATAAGAAATTCAGAAAAACCGTCATCGCGGGCAACTGGAAGATGAACCAGCTCGCCTCCGGCGTGCCCGCGTATGCCGATACGCTGAAGGCCGGTCTCGCCGTCGGCGCGCAGGAGGAGGTCGTGCTCTGCGCCCCGTACCCCCTGCTGCCCGCGCTGCTCGCGGCGGTGGACGGCACGCCGGTCAGGGTCGGCGCGCAGGACGTCTCCGCCCACGACGCCGGCGCGTACACCGGCGAGGTCTCGGCGGCGATGCTCGCCGATCTCGGCGTGACGTACTGCATCATCGGCCACTCCGAGCGCCGCGCCTACCACGCGGAGAGCGACGCCCTCGTCAACGAAAAGCTCAAGGCCCTTCTCAAAAACGGCGTCACCCCGATCATCTGCGTCGGCGAGAGCCTCGAGCAGCGTGACGCCGGTGAGACGCTGAAGGTCGTATCGGAGCAGATCAAAAACGGCTTTGCCGACATCTCCGCCGACGAGGCGCGCGGCGTCGTCGTCGCCTACGAGCCGATCTGGGCGATCGGCACCGGCCGCACCGCCACGTCGGAGCAGGCGCAGGAGGTCTGCAGCTTCATCCGCGAATACCTCGCCGAGAATCTCTACGACTGGGACACCTCCAAGGCGATCAGCATCCTCTACGGCGGCAGCATGAACGGCAAAAACTGCGCGGAGCTTCTCGCGCAGATCGACATCGACGGCGGCCTCATCGGCGGCGCGAGCCTCAAGCCCGCCGAGTTCGCCGGGATGGTGAAGGACGGGAACGAAGATGCCTAAGAAAACGACCGTGCTTCTCATCATGGACGGCTGCGGCCTCGCGCCCGCCGATCCGTGGAACGCCGTATCCCAGGCGGATACGCCGAATCTCGCCCGCCTGACCGCGACCTGCCCCCACACCGAGCTGCAGGCCAGCGGCGAGGACGTGGGCCTGCCCGCCGGCCAGATCGGAAACTCCGAGGTCGGCCACACGAACATCGGCGCGGGCCGCGTCGTGTATCAGGATCTGCCCCGCATCTCGAACGCGGTGGCGGACGGCAGCTTCTTTGAAAACCCCGCCTACGCCGGCGCGATGGACAAGGCCGCCGCGACGGGTCACCCCGTCCACGTCCTCGGCCTTCTCTCCGACGGCGGCGTGCACAGCCATATCACCCATCTCTACGCCCTCATCGAAATGGCGAAGCGCCGGGGCGTGAAGCAGTGCTATGTCCACGCGTTCCTCGACGGACGCGACGTGCCGCCCTCCTCGGGCATCGACTACGTCCGCGCCCTGCTCCAAAAGTGCGACGAGCTGGGCTACGGCAGGCTCGCGACGCTGCAGGGCCGCTTCTGGGGCATGGACCGCGACAAGCGCTGGGAACGCCTCGAGAAGGGCTACCGCGCCATCGTCTGCGGCGAGGGCGCGCAGAACCCCGACCCCGTCAGGGCGCTCGAGGAGAGCTACGCGAACGGCGTGACCGACGAGTTCGTCGAGCCGGTCGTGTGCGACCCCGAGGGGCTTGTCGGCGAGGGCGACTCCGTCATCTTCCTGAACTTCCGCCCCGACCGCGCCCGTGAGATGACATGGGCGCTCAACAAGCCCGATTTCGACGCGTTCCCGCTGCCGAAGGGCCACTTCCCGGTAAACTACGTCTGCACCGCGCAGTACGACGAGGCGATGACCGAGCTTCCCATCGCGTTCCCGCCCGAGACGATCGAGGAGACGTTCGGCGACTACCTCAGCGAGCTTGGCATGACCCAGCTCCGCATCGCCGAGACGGAGAAATACGCCCACGTCACGTTCTTCTTCAACGGCGGCGTGGAGCGGGAGTGCCCCGGCGAGGACCGCATCCTCGTCGAGTCCCCGAAGCAGTTTGCGACGTATGACCTCATCCCCGAGATGAGCGCCCGGGAGGTCACCGAGAAGGCCGCCGCCGCGATCCGCTCCGGCGACTACGACGCGGTCATCATGAACCTCGCCAACTGCGACATGGTCGGTCACACCGGCGTCATGGAGGCGGCCGTCAAGGCCGTCGAGACCGTCGACGAATGCGTCGGCGTCATCGAGAAGGCCGTGGCCGACAACGGCGGCATCCTGCTCATCACCGCCGACCACGGCAACGCCGACTGCATGCGCTCCCCCTCCGGCGAGCCGCACACGGCGCACACGACAAACCCCGTCCCGTTCATCATCGTCGGCGCGGGCGACATGACGCTGAAGCCCGGCCGCCTCGCGGACATCGCCCCCACCATGCTCGCCCTCATGGGCCTGAAGCAGCCCGCCGAGATGACCGGCGAATCGCTGATCGTTTCCTGATCCGCAATTTCCATCACCTATCATTATTTTCATAAGGAGTTTGATGCAATCATGAAGGATGTATTTGAGATCGTTGACGTTCTGGGCAGAGAGATCCTGGACTCCCGCGGCAATCCGACCGTCGAGGTCGAGGTCACGCTGGACGACGGCACCGTCGGCCGCGCCGCCGTTCCCTCCGGCGCCTCCACCGGCATCCACGAGGCGTGCGAGCTTCGCGACGGCGACAAGGGCCGCTACCTCGGCAAGGGCGTTCTGACCGCGGTCAAGAACGTGAACACCGAGATCGCCGACTGCCTGCAGGGCATGAACGTCTTCGATCAGCCCGCCATCGACAAGGCCCTCATCGAGCTGGACGGCACGCCCAACAAGACCCGTCTCGGCGCGAACGCCATCCTCGGCGCCAGCCTCGCCTGCGCCCGCGCCGCGTCGAACGTGCTCGGCATCCCCCTGTATCAGTACGTCGGCGGCTGCAACGCCAAGACCCTGCCCGTGCCCATGATGAACGTCCTGAACGGCGGCGCGCACGCCACCGGCTCGAACGTCGACATCCAGGAGTTCATGATCATGCCCGTCGGCGCGCCCAGCTTCCGCGAGGGTCTGCGCTGGTGCGCAGAGGTGTTCCACACCCTCAAGAAGGTCGTCCCCGCCTCCGGCGTCGGCGACGAGGGCGGCTACGCCCCGAACCTTGACAGCGACGAGGACGCCCTGAAGGCCCTCGTGACCGCCATCGAGAAGGCCGGCTACAAGCCCGGCGAGGACTTCAAGATCGCGATGGACTGCGCCGTCGCCGACTGGTACAACGCCGAGGACGGCCTGTATCACCTGCCCAAGCGCGGCGTCACCATGAGCGCGGCGGAGCTGGTCGAGATGTACAAGGGCTGGGTCGACACCTATCCCATCATCTCCATCGAGGACGGCCTCGGCGAGGACGACTGGGAGGGCTGGAAGCTCCTCACCAACGAGCTTGGCGGCCGCATCCAGCTCGTCGGCGACGACCTGTTCGTCACGAACACCGCCCGCATCAAGACCGGCATCGAGAAGGGCGTCGCGAACGCCGTCCTGATCAAGGTCAACCAGATCGGCACCCTGACCGAGACGCTGGACGCGATCCAGACCGCCCACCGCGCCGGCTACACCGCCGTCATCTCCCACCGCTCCGGCGAGACCGAGGACACCACCATCGCCGACCTCACCATCGCCGTCAACGCCGGCCAGATCAAGACCGGCGCCCCGAGCCGCACCGACCGCGTCGCGAAGTACAACCAGCTTCTCCGCATCGAGGACGAGCTGGAGGAGGTCGCCCAGTATCCCGGCATGGCCGCGTTCTTCTCCATCCGGTAATCGGACGCGTCCGCGTAACAATCCCTGAATAAAATGGTGTTTCCGAGGCAACAATAGCCTTTGGAAACACCATTTCTTTTGGGAGGTCAATTATGGCAAACAGCAAGGGGTTCGGGCTGCAAAGGCTCCGGGCCGTGGAGGGAAAGGGCTTCTACATAGTCCTTTTCCTGTGCGCTGCGGTGATCGGGCTGTCCGTATGGGCGCTGCTCACCGACGCGGGGACTCATGTAGAAGAGCTGAACGAGACGGCCGCGATGGCCGAGGACACGGAGGTCGTCACGGTGCTGCCCGCCGGACTCATCCTCGAGGACGACGCTCAGGAGCCGGAGACGGACGAGGCCGCCGAGACGTTCGCGGCGCAGGACGCCGAGGTCATCGGCGGCGCGGTCGTGCAATACGTCTGGCCCGTGTGGGGCGGCGTGGAGGTGCCCTACGCGGTGGAGGCGCTGCGATACGACGCGACGATGGCCGACTGGCGCACACACGACGGCGTAGACATCGCCTGCTCCGTCGGCGACGAGGTCGCGGCGACGGCGGCGGGACTCGTCACGGCGGTGTACGCGGACGACCTTCTCGGCACGACCGTGGAGATCGACCACCAGAACGGCGTGCACAGCGTCTACGCAAACCTCGCGCCCACACCGGCCGTCAGCGCGGGCGATCTCGTCTCAATGGGGCAGACGATCGGCGCGGTCGGCACGACCGCCCTCGCCGAGACGAACGAGGTGCCCCACCTGCACTTCGCCATGACCCTCGACGGCCGCAGCGTAAGCCCGATGGACTACCTGCCGGATATGACCGTCGAATAAACGTGCGAAAGGGGCCGTCCGCCGGACGGCCCCTTTTCGCGCACACGGGGGAGAGAACAGAAAGCTCTGTTTCGTTACCGGGCGCAAAGCCTTGGAATTGCTGCCTTTTCGAGCGAATACAAAGTTCTTTTTGATACTTTTTCTTTGGGGAAAAAGTATCAGACGACCTGTCCCGAGATGAGCCACGGGGCGGGGTCGCTTGCAAGCTCGCCCTTCGGGCCGAGACGGGTCACGCCGATCTGGATCGCCTCCGTGATCGCGATGCGGTGGCGGTCGAAGATCTTCGGGATCGACGAGAGCTGGCGGAAATCGAGCGTGTACACAAACAGCCGGATGTTCGGGTTGCGTTCGAGAAGCTCGGTGATCTCCAGCTCCGTGTACTTCGAGGCGACGATGAAGCCCACGCCGGGCACGGGCAGATTTTTCGCGTCCTCGACGCGGCCGAGAACGGTGACGTTGTTCAGGCCGAATTTGCGGGCGTTCTCCTCCACCGTCGCGCAGTCGCGGGGATTGTGCTCGACGGCGATGACCGTGCCCTCCGCCGCGACGAGGGCCGCCTCGACCGCGATGCTCGCCGCGCCGACGGTCAGGATGCAGTCGCGCAGCTCCGCCTGAAGCTTGCTCATGATGATGGCCCGCACCTCGCTGCCGACGTATTTGATGGAGCCGGCCGTGAACTGCTGGTTGTCGATGCCGATCTGGTACGTGCTGCGGTAGTTCTCGTTGATGACGAGCATGCCGGCGGAGGCGTTGATGCCCCGGTCGATCATGTCCTGCAGCTTGTCGTGCTTGATCGGGCCGGAGGGGTCGGAGCCTTCGTTGTACCAGATGTCGCACTCGCCGAGGCCGGCGTTCCACATATCGTAGAAGATGTCCGGGTGCCCGGCGTCCGTCAGCACCATGACCTGATGCGAGGACTGCACGGCGGGGATGAGGTTCTTGTTCTGCCGGGTGATGTCCAGAATCTTCAGAGTGCCGAGATCGAGCCGGCTGTAACGGGAGAAGTAGTTGAGCCACTGCAATATGGTCTCGTTGTTGAAGTCGTGCTGCATAGCGCTGTCCTCCTGCATTCGCTTTGTGAGTATTATATCACATAATTCGGGGCTTGACAACGCCCGCCTTTATCGTGTATAGTAAGAATCACAAGTTTAATATGCGCCAAAATGGTAATTGTTCATCCTATCCGCTGCCGTGCTTGGGTTTGCGCCCCCGTTGCCTCGCAGAGTTTGCGTCCGCAGACGCAAATAAAGTGGGATCATTTTTTCCGGAAACCGCGTTTTCGGAAAAAATTCCTTCCGCGAAGCGAACGTGCGAACTCTGCAGCGCAGAGTGAGTGCGCTGAGCGCAGCGCAGCCTCCCTGTTCAGCAGCCCAGCGAAGCGGGTGCTGAACAGTTACCAAAAATGCTATGACGAAGAGAGTAAGCAGAAGGCCAAATCCACAGCGAGCCGGGGACGGTGCAAGCCCGGTGAAAGTAACCTCCCGCCGAAAATCACTTCCGAGCAGCGGCCCGAACGCCGGCTTTGCCCGGTGCTAGACGTCGCCGGCCCTCCGCCGTTACCGGAGATGCGTATGATGGTACGCAGTAAAGGGTGGTATAGCGAAAACGACCGGTTCTCGTCCCTTTGCGGCGAGGGCTGTTTTTTTGCGCCCGTTCGCAAAAAGCGCCGCGACCGGGAAAAACCCGCCCGCGCTCTGCAATGCCGATTGCTTTTCTTTGTATTATAGAAGGAGGTATCCCCCATATGAACAACCAGGACATGGTCGAGTTCCGCTGGCACGGGCGGGGCGGACAGGGCGCGAAGACCGCCTGTCTGCTGCTTGCCGACGCCGCGTTCTCGTCGGGCAAATACGTACAGGGCTTCCCCGAGTACGGCCCGGAGCGCAGCGGCGCGCCGATCACCGCCTACAACCGCATCAGCTCCGAGCGCTGCGGCATCCATTCGAACATCTACGAGCCGGATTACGTCATCGTCGTCGACGAGGGCCTGCTCTCCTGCGTGGACGTGACCGCGGGACTCAAGGAGACCGGCGCGATCATCATAAACTCCAGCCGCACCCCCGACGAGCTGCGAGCGCACCTGAACGGCTATCAGGGCCGCGTCTGCACGATCGACGCGAACCGGATCAGCCGGGACATCCTCGGCCAGGTCTTCCCGAACACGCCGATGCTCGCCGCGGCGGTGAAGGTCAGCGGCGTCGTCGACGTCGACAAGTTCACCTCGGATATGGAGGAGTCCTTCCACCACAAGTTCGCCTCGAAGCCGCAGGTCATCGAGGGCAACATGAAGGTGCTGAAGACGTCCATGGAGGAGGTGCAGGGATGATACACGCGAAGGATATCCACGAGAACAGCCCGTGGACGAAAATGACCCAGGGCGGCGAAATCTACGAGCCGGCCACGTCGCTGCTGTTCAACACCGGCGACTGGCGCACGCAGACGCCGGTATTCCTCGAGAAGAAATGCAAGCAGTGCCTGCTGTGCGTCCCCTACTGCCCGGACAGCGCCATCCCCGTGAAGGACGGCAAACGCGGCGAATTCGACCTCATGCACTGCAAGGGCTGCGGCATCTGCATCACCGCCTGCCCGTTTGACGCGATCGTATGGAAGGAGGACGCGTAAATGGCACACCTTGACCGCCTCTCCGGCAACGAGGCCGTGGCCGTCGCCATGCGCCAGATCGACCCGGACGTGATGGGCGCGTTCCCGATCACGCCCTCCACCGAGATCCCCCAGTATTTCGCCCAGTACGTCGCCGACGGCCTCGTGAACACCGAGCTTGTCACGGTCGAGTCCGAGCACAGCTCCATGTCCGTGTGCATGGGCGCCGCCGCCGCCGGCGGACGCGCCATCAGCGCCACCAGCTCCGCCGGTCTCGCGCTCATGTACGAGACGCTGTACGTCGCCGCGTCGTGCCGTATGCCGATCGTGCTCGCGGTGTCCACGCGCGCGCTGTCCGGCCCGATCAACATCAACAACGACCACTCCGACGCCATGGGCGCGCGCGATTCCGGCTGGATCCAGATCTACGCCGAGAACAACCAGGAGGTCTACGACAACTACGTCCAGGCCTTCCCGATCGCCGAGACCGAGAACGTCCGCCTGCCCGTCATGATCTGCCAGGACGGCTTCATCACCTCCCACGCGGTCGAGAACATCGAGCTTCTCGAGGACGCGGAGGTCAAGAGCTTCGTCGGCACGTATGAGCCGAAGCACTATCTGCTCAATCCCGACGAGCCCCTCGCCGTCGGCCCGTATGACGTGACCCACTACTACATGGAGCACAAGCGCCAGCAGGCCGAGGCGATGCGAAACGCCAGGGCCGCGATCCTCGCCCAGGCCGAGCGCTTCGAGGCGCTGACGGGCCGGAAATACGGCTTCTTCGAGGCGTACAAAATGGACGACGCCGAGCTTGCCCTCGTGCTCATGGGCTCCACCGCCGGCACCGCGAAGGCCGCCGTCGATATGCTCCGCGCCGAGGGGAGGAAGGTCGGCCTCGTCAAGATCCGCGTGTTCCGTCCGTTCCCGATGGAGGAGCTGGCCGAGGCGCTCAAAAACTGCCGCGCCGTCGCCGTCATGGACAAATCCGAGGGCTTCTCCGCCTGCGGCGGCCCGCTTTTCGCCGAGACGCGCAGCGCGCTCTATGACCTCGAAACACGGCCGAAGGCGATCAACATCGTCTACGGCCTCGGCGGACGCGACGTCGCCGTCGACGACGTGCGGGCGCTCTACGACCGCCTCGCGGACATCGCCGCGACCGGCGAGACCGGCCCGGTCTACAGCCACATCGGCGTAAGGGAGGAAGCGTAACATGGCATACAACTTCAAAAAAGAGCTGGAAAAGCCCGAACGCTTTGTCGGCGGTCACCGCCTGTGCGCCGGCTGCGGCGCCGGCATCACCCTCCGCGCCGTCATGCGCGCCCTCGAGCCGGGCGATAAGGCCGTTGTGACGAACGCCACCGGCTGCGTCGAGGTGTCCACGTTCATGTATCCCTACACCTCGTGGACGGACAGCTACATCCACACCGCGTTCGAGAACGCCGCCGCGACGTGCTCCGGCGTCACCGCCTGCTACGAGGCGCTCAAACGCCGGGGCAAGGTCACGGACAACTACAAATTCATCACCTTCGGCGGCGACGGCGGCACGTATGACATCGGCTTCCAGTCCCTGTCCGGCGCGATGGAACGCGGCCACGACATGGTATACGTCTGCTACGACAACGAGGCGTATATGAACACCGGCATCCAGCGCTCGTCCTCCACGCCCCGGTTCGCCAACGCGACGACCGCCCCGGTCGGCCGCGAGAAGCAGGGCAAGCAGCAGGATAAGAAGGACCTGACCGCGATCATGGTCGCCCACGGCATCCCCTACGCCGCGCAGACGACGTTCCTCGGCAACTTCCGCGACCTGCACGAGAAGGCGAAGAAGGCCATCTACACCGAAGGCCCGTGCTTTCTGAACGTCCTGTCCCCGTGCCCCCGCGGCTGGCAGTACGACACCGCCCTCCTGCCGAAGATCACACAGCTCGCCGTCGATACCTGCCTCTGGCCGATGTACGAGGTCGAGGACGGCGTGTGGCACCTGACCTACGAGCCGAAGAAGAAGGTTCCCATCGAGGAATATATGCGTCTGCAGGGCCGCTTCAAGCACTGCTTCCAGAAGGGCAACGAGTGGATGCTCGAGGCCGCGCAGCAGTACGTGGACGAAAAATGGGAGGCCCTCCTCGCCAAATGCCGGTAAATGCCCCCGGCGTGTGCGCGGTATAACCCGGAAAACATCCGCAAAGCCTCCCCGTTCGTCGGGGAGGCTTTGCCGCGCCCGT
>CAJOFW010000089.1:3262-5772 GCA_905234005.1 uncultured Oscillospiraceae bacterium | reverse complement strand
CGACATGGAGAGAAGGACAATCGTCAGACAGTGGCTTCGGGTCGTGCTGGGGCTTCCGGTATTCGCGTTCGGCGTGCACCTCACGATCTTCGCCAACATCGGCCTTGCGCCGTGGGACTGCCTCGGCATGGGCATATCGTATCACACGCCGCTCAACTACGGCCTGTCCATGACCGCGATGGCGGTGGTCATCCTCGGGCTTGACCTTCTGCTGCGGGAGCGGATCGGCTGCGGCACGGTCATCGACGCGCTGCTCACCGGCAATTTCGTGCAGATATACAACGACCTGAACCCGTTTCCCGAAAACCACAGCCTGTGGCTCGGCGTAGCCGTTATGCTCATGGGCTTTGTGTTCATGGCGGTCGGCATGTGGATCTACATGAAGGCCGGGCAGGGCTGCGGGCCTCGTGACGCGCTGTTATTGGCGATCGGGAAGCGGATGCCGCGTGTGCCGTTCGGGGTCGTGGAGATCATCCTGTGGGCCGTTGTCCTGCTGGCCGGGTGGCTGCTCGGCGGGCCGGTCGGAATCGGAACGCTGATCAGCACCTTCGGCGCCGGGGCGGTGACGCAGCTCGTGTATTCGATCATCGGCTTCGAGCCGCGTGACATCGTCCACCGCGGCGCGCTCGAGACGATGCGCGCCTTTTTAAGGAAGGAGACATAGACCATGTTCAGACCAATGCGCCGCATCGCGCAGCAGATATCCACCGGGGAGTGCGCCGGGGTGCTCAAAAGCGCGTCCACCGGCGTGCTCGGACTCATCGGCGACGACGGCTACCCGTACACGGTGCCGCTGAACTTCGTCTACACGCCGGACGATAACGGCGGGTATGGCACGATCGGCTTTCACTGCGCCCGGGAGGGGCACAAGCTCGACGCCATCCGCCGGAACGGGAAGGTGTCCTTCACCGTGATCGACCGCGACGAGGTCATGCCGAAGGAGCGGACGACGAAATATCGCAGCGTCATCGCGTTCGGCCGCGCCCGTATCATCGAGGACGAAGCGGAGCTGCGCACGGCGGCGAACGCCCTCGGGGCCAAGTACAGCGCCGGATACGAGGCGCTGTACCTCGCGGAGACGGAGGAGACGATCCGCAAGGGCACGCTCGCCTGCGTGGAGATCACGATCGAGCACCTGACCGGCAAGATCGGCCGCGAGCTGCTGGCGGAGCGCCAAAGGGAGGGCTGACGGATGGAGCCGGTCATCCGCGAGGCCGTGCCGGACGAGCTGCCCGCGCTCGCGGCGCTGTACTGCCGCGTCCGCCGGGACGAATTTTTCTGGGAGCCGTCCGTCGGGCCTGACGACTTCTACCGGGACACACGGGGCGAGGCGATCCTCACGGCGCACTGCGGAAACGGCGGACAGGGCGGTCAAACGGCCGCCGGGTTCATATCCGTCTGGGCCGAGACGAAATTCGTGCACTGTCTCTACGTCGACGCCGCCTTTCGCGGGCAGGGCGTCGGACGGCGGCTCGTCGACGCGGCGGCGCGGCGCTTCGGCACGCCGCTGACGCTCAAATGTATGCGGGCCAACACGGCCGCCCTGCGGTTTTACGAAAAAACCGGCTGGACGGTGACCGACGTCGCCGCCACCGAAAAAGGCCCGTGCTGCGTCCTTGTTCGGGGAGATGTGGGCGCATGACGGAAAACCGGCCCCCAACCGGCGGCGGGCCTGCCCCGGCGCTGTTTATCCTGCTGCAGAGCCTGCTGTACGGCTTCGGCGACCCGATCACCAAGGACGCCTACGCGGTGATGCCCGTGTTCTCGCTGCTTGCGGTGCGGTATTCAATCGCGTTTCTGGCGCTGATGCTGCTGTTCGGGCGGCGTGTCGTGCGCGGTCTGCGGTCGGCGCGGCCGCGGGACTGGCTGCTGCCCGGCGTGTGCATCGCGCTGACGTACATCCTCAACAACATCGCCCTGAAGCTCACGGCGGCGACGTCGGTGGCGTTTCTGCGTTCGCTCTCGACGGTCATCACGCCGGTCATGGCGTTTGCCGTGTACCGTGCCCGGTACGACCGGCGGCACATCCCGGTGCAGCTCGCGGTGGCGGCGGGGCTGTATCTGCTCTGCGGACGCGGGGGCCTGAACGGCTTCGGCCCCGGCGAGGCGGTCACGCTGCTGGCGGCCTGCTTCATGGCCGGGGCGCTCGTCTTCGGCTCCCGATCGCTCGGCACACTCGACCCGATCACGCTCACGACGGCGCAGGCGGGCATGTCGTCCCTGCTCGCGATCGCGGCGTCGTTCGCGTTCGACGGCGGCGTCCGCGTCGGCCTCGCGACGCCGAGGGTGTGGGCGATCATCCTCTATCTCGCCCTCGCGTGCACGCTGGCGGGGTATCTCCTGCAAAATCTCGCCCTGCGCCGTATCCCGGCCCGGACGGTGGCGCTGCTGCAATGCGCCTGCCCGGTCATGACGGCGGCGTTCTCCCGCCTTCTGCTCGGCGAGAGGCTCTCCGCCGCCGGGGTCGTCGGCGCGGCGATCATCCTCGCCTGCGTCGCGGCGGAATCGGC
>CAJOFW010000089.1:2552-3139 GCA_905234005.1 uncultured Oscillospiraceae bacterium | reverse complement strand
AAGCTTCGTCTCGTTACCGGGCGCAAAGCCTTGGAAACGCTGTCTTTTCGAAGCGAATACAAAGTTCTTTTTGATACTTTTTCTTTCAAGAAAAAGTATGAAATACGTATCAGAGGCGGATGCCTTCGAGGGCCAGAAGGCGCGATTTTCTCTCGAGTCCGCCGGCGTAGCCGGTCAGGGAGCCGTCCGCGCCGACGACCCGGTGGCAGGGGATCATCAGCGAGATCGGATTGCGCCCGACCGCGCCGCCGACCGCCCGGGCGGCCATGCGCTCCGCACCGCGCCGCGCCGCGACGACCGCCGCGAGCTCGCCGTAGGTCGTCGTCCGCCCGTAGGGGATGGCGCGAAGCGCCTCCCACACCGCCAGCCGAAACGGCGTGCCCCGCGGCCGCAGCGGCGGCGTGAAATCCGGCTCCCGGCCCGAAAAGTACGTATCGAGCCACCGCGCCGCCTCGTCGAAGACGAAAAGCCGCCGCGCCGTGTGCGGCGACGAGAGCGAGTCGGCGTAATATTTCTGCCCGTCGAACCACAGCCCCGTCAGCGCTTCGCCGTCGGCGGCGAGCAGGATATCCCCGAGCGGCGAAGCG
>CAJOFW010000089.1:0-2492 GCA_905234005.1 uncultured Oscillospiraceae bacterium | reverse complement strand
AAAAAGTATCAAAAAGAACTTTGTACTCGATCGAAACGGCAGCGTTCCCAAGGCTTTGCGCCCGGTAACGGAACGAAGCTTTTAATAAGAGAACAGTATCAAAGGAACGTTGTATCCGCTTTGAAAAGTCTGCGTTTCCAAGGCTTTGCGCCCGGTAACGAGACGGAGCTTTTCATTGGAGAACAGAATAAACCTGCCTGTTTCTGCAACAGCAGCAAGCCCCTGTTTTCGCTCCGCGAGAACAGGGGCTTTGGCATGGGCTGTGCGCTCACTCGAGCACCGATACGAACGTGTCGTAGTCGCTGCGGACGGTGGCGGCGGAGGCGGCGTCGGCGTAGTCGGCGTAGTGGCCGAAGCCGAGCACGACGGCGGCCTCATAGCCGTCGGCGACGCCGTAGGCCGCCGGGTCGGCGCTGATGGTCATGGCCACCGGCGCGGTGTACATGTGCGCCCCGAGGCCGATCGACTGGGCGTAGAGGTACATGGCCTCCGCCGCGCAGCCGGCCGCGAACTGGGAGTTGCCGCCGCCGGTGTAGTCCTCCTCGGGCACCGCGACGATCACGACCGCCGCCGCGCCGCGCACAAGGGACGATTTCAGCTCGTCGTTCTGCACGATGATGAACTGCCAGGGCTGCTTGTTCTGGGCGCTGGGGGCGTTGATGCCGGCGGCGACGATCTCCGCGACCGTCTCGTCGTCGATCGGCTCGTCGGTGAAGGTCTTCGTGGAGAACGCGGACATGATCCACGCCGGGGCCGTCTCCGGCGCCTCGACCGGGCCGAGATCGCCGCGGGTCGACGACGTGGAGCCGGACGCCTCGCCCGAGGCGTACACGGCGGCGCCGAGGGACAGCGCCAGCACGGCGGCGACAAGGATCGCAATCAGTTTCCTGGACATGAAAAAATCCTCCTGTCAATGATTTGCCGCCATTATAACGCATATCTTAACAAAACGCAATCATTTACCGGCGCGGCGCGTATTCCCCCGGCGTTTCGATGATTGGCGACGGGGACATTGCCCCGCTTTGCGGTCAGCGTATGAAATTCACAAACTGCGTGTGCTTTACGTCCGGCTTTCCGAGCTGCTCCCGGCCCAGCGCGATCGAACGCATCAGAAACGCCATGTTCGCCGCCATGTTGCGGACGGTCTCGACGCCCTCCGCGTCCGCGAGCACGTCCTCGGCGGTGTAGCCGTGGACGTCGTTCCAGTACGTGCTCGGCACGGTGGGCATGCCGTTGATGCCGAAGAACTGGTTCATCGCCTCGAACACGGCGCTGTTGCCGCCCCGGCGGCACGACACGACGGACGCCCCGACCTTCATGTGCAGATCGCACTGGCAGCTGTAGAAAAGCCGCTGCAAAAACGAGAGCACCGTCCCGTTCGGGTTGCTGTAGTACACGGGCGTGCCGATGACGATCCCGTCCGCCGCCTCGAGCTTGGGGGCCGTCTCGTTTACGACGTCGTCGAACACGCACCGGCCAAGCTCGGCGCACCGGTTGCAGGCGATGCAGCCCCGGATGTCCCGGTTGCCGACGCATATCTCCTCGGTCTCGATCCCCTCGCCGCGAAGCACCTCCGCCGCGATTGTCAGCGCGGTGTGTATACAGCCCTTTGTGTCCGGACTGCCGTTTATCAGCAGCACCTTCATCGTTATCCGCTCCTTTCGCCGCACGGCTTCGTCTGTGCGGATGCATTGCCGACAGTATAACAGACGGACAGCCGCCTGTCCAGCGCCGCTGTCCGTCTGCCTGTGACGTTATTCGCCTGTTACCCCTCGGCGGGGCCGGGGTCGGTATCCGAAGGGGGCTCCGTGCCGTGCGTCTGCGGCGACGGCAGACCGGCCAGCCGCAGAACCGGCTTTTGCAGAAGCGCCACCACGCGGCCCGTCAGCGCCATGGTGATGACCGTGCCGACGCCGACGCCCAGAATCCGGCCCCGGAACAGCAGGCCCAGCGCCAGCGCGATGACGATGCTCGTAAGATCGAGCGCGTTCTTGCTCAGGCCGAGACCCCAGCCGGTGCGGACGGATATGGCGTGCGCCGTGCCGTCCGCCGGGTTCGGTACGAACGCCGAGCCGACCGTCAGGATGATGCCGACGCCGGTCAGCACGATCGCGAGGAGGAGCATGGCGATCCGGGCCGGGTACGCCTCCGCCGTCGGCAGGAGAGCGTCAAACAGGCCGATAAACGCGCTCGTCAGAAGGCTCGCGGCGAGCTGCAGCCACTGGACGCGGTCGAACGCGTCCCGCAGCAGGAGAACCTGCACGAGAATCAGGAAGCAGTAATAGAGGAAGGTCATGACGCTGAAGGGGATATTCAGCAGCGACGCGAGGTTGTACGCCACGGAGACGACCGGCGCGACGCCGAGCTGCGTCTTCGTGTTCATCGTGATGCCGCAGGCGAGGACGACGATGCCGATGATATACGTCCACCGCCTGTGCGGGGTGAAGTCGGTGAGAAACTGTCTGATGTTCGTCATGGGTGATATCCGCCCT
>CAJOFW010000088.1 GCA_905234005.1 uncultured Oscillospiraceae bacterium | reverse complement strand
CGTAACGCCTCCTGGCCAGCCCGTTCTTCCCCTCGACCCACGCCGCGGGACACAGGATCAAAAGCTGCTGCAGGCGCTCTCCTGCCAGCTCATACTTTTTCCCCAAAGAAAAAGTATCAAAAAGAACTTTGTATTCGCTTTGAAAAGACAGCGTTTTCAAGGCTTTGCGCCCGGTAACAAAACGAAGCTTTTCATTGGAGATCAGTATAATACATGCTCAATATGCTCCAAACTCGTTGTTTTTCCATCCGTGTGTATGGATATGGTCTTTTGGCATCAAGCTTATTCTACCATATTTCGATCGTTTTGTCTATATTATGTTAACTAATATACATTATTTCTTGATTTCCGTGTGTCGATGGTGTTCTTCAGCAGACCCTATCTATGCCCGGTATTCCTCCGACAACCAGCGGGAGGAATCCATAGAAGGCCAGCTCCGGGAGTGCACGGCCTTTGCGGAGAAGAACGGCATCACGATCCTGCGGCACTACATCGACCGCGCGTTCTCCGCCAGAACGGACAACCGCCCGGCGTTCCAGGAGATGATAAAGGACAGCGGCAAAAAGCTGTTTGATACTTTTTCTTGAAAGAAAAAGTATCATTTGCAAATTCCTCGGCGGTGGTATATAGTAGAGGACGTACATAGAATGATCGAGGTAACCGCCATGCATAACAAACGGGGCTTTGCCATTTTGCGGGCCGTCGCCGCCGTCGTCGCGGCCGCGGCCATTCTGTTCGCCACGGGCTTCGCGATCGCCCGCGTCATTCGCGGCGGCGAGACCGTCACCGACACGTCGGCGCTCGTAAACGGCGCTTACGTCGAGATCGACGCCGTCTTCATCATGGACATCGTCGGCGAGGAACGGAGCGCCGGCGGCGATATCACGGCGTATTACGCCATCGTGCCCGTCGGCGACCAGTTCGTCACGGTTCGCTTCCCCGCCTCCTGGCGGGATTCGATCGTGACGCTCCGGGACGCGTCCATGGCCTATCTCACCGGCGAATCGTCGACGATGCCCTATCACATCCTCGTGACCGGCACGGGCCGGACGCTGACGGACGAGTCCGTCGCACAGCTCACGGTCGACTGGTTCAACGAAAACGGCGCGAGGATGGTCGAGTCCGGCGTGATCGCCGAGGTCGACGATTACAGCGTCTACCTCTGCCCCGTCCTGCTGGACGCCGACCGGGTCGGGAACGTCAGCGTCACCGCCGCCGTCACGCTGTCCGTTATCGCCGGGGTTCTGCTCGTCTACGCCGTCGTGGAATTCACGCTCGTCGGCGTCGGCGTGTACGGCGGGAAGGAGCGTCGCCGTGGCTGAGCTTGTCGTCCCCTGCCTGTTCGGGCTGGAAGGCCCCGCCGCCGACGAGCTGCGCCGCATGGGTATCGAAAACGTGCGGGCCGAGAACGGCCGCGTCCGCTTCTCGGGCGGGCCGATCGACGTCGCCCGGGCCAATCTGCGCCTGCGCACCGGCGAGCGCGTGCTGCTCCTGCTCGGCAGCTTCCCGGCGCACACGTTCGACGAGCTGTTCGAGGGCGTGAAGGCGCTGCCGCTGGCGGATCACATCCCCCGCGACGGACAGTTTCCGGTCAAGGGCTATTGCCGCGATTCCGCGCTGCACTCGGTGCCGGACTGCCAGCGCATCATCAAAAAGGCGTCCGCCGCCGCGCTGGGCCGCGCCTACCGCACCGAATGGCTGCCCGAGACCGGGGCCGTCTACCAGATGCAGTTTTCCGTCGTACGGGATCGCGCCGAGATATTCCTCGACACGACGGGCACGCCGCTGTTCAAACGGGGCTATCGGCCCGGCCACGTCGCCGCGCCGCTGCGTGAGACGCTGGCGGCGGCCATGGTCGGCTTCGCCCGCTACAGGGGCCGCGACGCGTTCTGGGATCCGTTCTGCGGCAGCGGCACCCTGCCCATCGAGGCCGCGCTGATCGCCCGCAACCGCGCCCCCGGTCTGGGCCGGACGTTTGCCGCGCAGCGCTGGCCCAACGTCCCCGCCGCCGTCTGGCGTGAGGCGGCGGACGAGGCCCGGGCCGCCGAATTTGCGGGCGAATACCGCATCTTCGCCTCCGACGTCGACCCCCGCGCCGTCGCCCTGAGCCGCGAAAACGCCCGCCGCGCCGGGGTCGCGGACGACATCACGTTCACCGTCGCCGACGCGTGCCATACGCCGCCGCCCGCCGAAAAGGGCGTCATCGTGTGCAATCCCCCCTACGGCGAGCGGATGCTCGAACGCGGCGAGGCCCGGGCGCTGTATCGGGCGTTCGGCGCGGCTGTACCGCGTTCGCCGGAGTGGAAGGCCAACATCCTCTCGTCCGACGTCGATTTTGAGCGCTTTTTCGGCCGCAGGGCCGACAAAAAGCGAAAGCTGTACAACGGGATGCTGCAATGTAACTTATTCATGTATTTCCGATAAATTCCAGCGTTTAATTTGTGCAGATTGCCAGTTGAAGAAACGGCCCGACTGGGTTATTATATGTGTGTTAGCACTCAGGCCAAAAGAGTGCTAACACACAAAATCTGTATACACATATTTCTTTATATGACAGGAGGAATTCTACCATGACTCTGAAACCTCTGGCCGATAAGGTCGTTGTCAAGCGCCTCGAGGCGGAAGAAAAGACGAAGAGCGGCATCCTTCTCGCCGCGTCCGCGCAGGAGAAGCCCGAGATCTACGAGGTCGTAGCCGTCGGCCCCGGCGGCATTGTGGACGGCAACGAGGTCAAGATGGAGGTCAAGGCCGGCGACCGCATCATCACCGGCAAGTACACAGGCACCACCGTGAAGGTGGAGGACGAGGAGTACACGATCGTCCGCCAGGGCGACATCCTCGCCATCGTGGAGTAATCAGGAGGTATCATTACAATGGCAAAGCAGATCATTTACGGAGAAGAGGCCCGCACTGCCCTGCAGCGCGGCGTGGATAAGCTCGCCGACACCGTCAAGATCACCGTAGGCCCCAAGGGCCGCAACGTCGTGCTCGACAAGAAATACGGCGCTCCCCTCGTCACGAACGACGGCGTGACCATCGCGAAGGAGATCGAGCTGGAGGACCCGTTTGAAAACATGGGCGCCCAGATGATCAAGGAGGTCTCCACGAAGACGAACGACGTCGCCGGCGACGGCACGACGTCCGCCACCATCCTCGCCCAGGCGATCATCCGCGAGGGCCTGAAGAACCTCGCCGCCGGCGCGAACCCGATGGTCATGAAGCGCGGCATCGCGAAGGCCGCCGACGCCGCCGTCGAGGCCATCAAGGCCAACTCCCAGCCCGTGTCCGGCAGCGGCGATATCGCCCGCGTCGGCGCCGTCTCCTCCGGCGAGGAGAAGATCGGCCAGCTCATCGCCGAGGCGATGGAGAAGGTCGGCCAGAACGGCGTCATCACGGTCGAGGAGTCGAAGACCGTCGACACCTACTCCGAGGTCGTCGAGGGCATGCAGTTCGACCGCGGCTACATCAACCCCTACATGGTCACCGACACCGAGAAGATGGAGGCCGTGCTCGATGATCCGATGATCTTCATCACCGACAAAAAGATCGGCAACATCCAGGACATCCTGCCCGTCATGGAGCAGGTCGTGCAGGCCGGCCGCAAGATGCTCATCATCGCCGAGGACGTCGAGGGCGAGGCCCTTGCCACCATCGTGCTCAACCGCATCCGCGGCACGTTCACCTGCGTGTGCGTCAAGGCCCCCGGCTTCGGCGACCGCCGCAAGGATATGCTGCAGGACATCGCGATCCTGACCGGCGGTCAGGTCATCTCCTCCGACATCGGCATGGAGCTGCGTGACGCGACCGTCGATATGCTCGGCTCCGCCCGTCAGGTCAAGGTCTCCAAGGAGAACACGATCATCGTCGACGGCGCGGGCGATCCCGCCGCGATCTCCGACCGCATCCGCCAGATCACGAATCAGGCCGAGATCACCGAGAGCGAGTATGACCGCGAGAAGCTGACCGAGCGTCTTGCCAAGCTCGCCGGCGGCGTGGCCGTCATCAAGGTCGGCGCCGCGACCGAGACCGAGATGAAGGAGAAGAAGCTCCGCATCGAGGACGCGCTGAACGCCACCCGCGCAGCCGTCGAGGAGGGCGTCGTCGCCGGCGGCGGCACGGCCTATGTCCTCGGCTCCAAGGCCGCCGCGGCCGTGGCCGAGACGCTGGAGGGCGACGAGAAGACCGGCGCGGCCGCCGTCGCGAAGGCGCTGGAGGCCCCGATCATGCAGATCGCCGCGAACGCCGGTCTGCAGGGCGCCGTCATCCTCGACAAGGTCGTCTCGAGCGACGTTCCCACCTTCGGCTTCGACGCCGCGAAGGAGGCGTTCTGCGATATGATCGCCGCCGGCATCATCGACCCGACCAAGGTCTGCCGCAGCGCCCTCGAGAACGCCGCGTCCGTCGCCTCGATGGTTCTCACGACCGAGAGCCTCGTGACCGACATCAAGGAGCCCCCCGCCCCCGTCGCCGCAAACCCCGACATGGGCGGCATGTATTGATCCAATAGCCCAACCACATGCAAACGCTGAGCTTTGAGCGTATCCGTGCGGTGATTTGCACCGAACCTGCACCAGAGAAAAGCGCCTGACATGATACGAATCACCCCTGATCTCTTCTGAGGTCAGGGGTGATTTCACAGGTAATACTTTTTCTTGAAAGAAAAAGTATCAAAAAGAACTTTCATTCGCTTCGAAGCGCCGGCGTTTCCGTCCGATCCTCACAGATGCGGTTCGTTTCATGCAGGTGAGAAAAGAGTGTTCCGTTGTAACCGTTCAGCAGCCCGGCGCAGCGGGTGCTGAACAGTTACAAAACAGAATAAAAGGATTGAACCACAGGGGTGTCCGCCGGAAGGCGGGTGAAAAGGGAAGCCGGTGAGAATCCGGCGCGATGCCGTCACTGTGTACGGGAGCCTCGGCTCGCAGATCACCGGGAAACCGGGAAGAGATGAGATCGGCGGGAACGAGCTTCTGACGGTGAGCTTCGGCACCTCCTTCAACGATAGCCGCGCTGAGGACATCAAGGGCATTGAGGACGCGGGACACAGGACGTTTGTGCGAGAAGCGTATTTCCGGATTCTGTTTTATGAACACAGTGCAGAACCCCGCGACCGCTTGCGGCAATGAGAGACGCCGAGGTAACCTCGAGATATGGAAAATGCCGGATTCTGGCGCGCCGTAAATGGTTCTTTTCGCCGGCTTTGCGCCAATTGACGCGTAATTCGCACGCCATTTGAAAGCACCTGGTACGATATGAAACGCCCCTTGAACCCGCTTTGTGAGTGCAAGGGGCGTTTTCGCCGGGAGGGCCCTGTGCACTTCTTTTTGGATCATTACACTTGAAAAAAGGCTTCTTGTAGAGTACAATGGTAAGAGAAGCTGAACAGTTACGAGAAGACCAATGATATGCCATCGCCCATCATACAGGAAAGGCCAGGATGGACGGCCGCGTGATGGGCGTTTGGTTTTGCGCATGGGTTAGTCTTGTCTAATGCACGGCGTGCCTTGTTTATTAACGAGTACGGCAGCAGGGCTGATCCGACGCTCGTCCTTCTCGCGCCGATGATATCCGGAGCGGATTTCAACCGGCGGTCTACCGCGGATAGCTGCCGACAGCTTTTCCCGGATGCCGGGGTATGCCGATGTGAAGGTCACAATGGCTGACGGACGTATCCCCCGCGCTGCAGCCGTGATGAAAAAGCATTGAAATGACAGAATATGAGGCAACGGGGGTATCTGAACAGTTGCCGGAAGTCAAAAAATAACGGGAGGAAGAATATGGGACTGTTCAAGAGCTTTGTAAATCAGACACGCAAGCCGGACGGTTTTCTCGGAAAACTGATGCTCAGCAGCATGAACACCGGTCATGCGAAAATGGCGGACTGGGGCTTTTCGCACCTGCCGGACATCGCG
>CAJOFW010000087.1:5997-8010 GCA_905234005.1 uncultured Oscillospiraceae bacterium | reverse complement strand
CGGAGGGGCGATTTCCATGACTCATTATGTAAACGAGGAGGCCCTGTTCGCGTGGTACGACGCGAATGCCCGCGAGCCGCGTATGCCTCACGCCGCTCTTTTGGACGACCTGACGCGGCGCTATCTCGAGACCCGGCAGCCGGAATACGTCCTCCCTCCCGCGAAATCAAACAGCGGACGGGAGGAACGATACCCATTCCGCTGCGAAAACATCGGCTGCTGCGGAGCCAGCACGATCTTCTATTATTTCTGACCGCATACAAAAGACCGCCCTGTACGGGCGGTCTTTTGCTGTTTATACTTTTTCGATTAAAAATGTTACGCGTTCTCCCTCGCGGCGATTTCCAGCTCGGTGCGGGGGAACAGTCTGCTGAACAGGAGGATCGTCACGCAGGCCAGCACCACGCCGAGATATGTCTCGGAGATTGCGAAGCTGCCGATGTACAGCGGGTAGCGGCCGGTCGCGATTTTCACGCCGACCCAGGCGATGCAGCAGACGAACGTCGTCAGAACGCCGATGCACACGCCGCGTTCGGAGGTGTACTTCCAGTACATGCCGAACAGGATGACGATGAACAGCACGCCGCGCAGCGTATACGCCGCGTACACGAGGTCGAGCACGGCGGAGGAATTCACAAGCGCGATCGCCATCAGGCAGCACAGCACGCCGGAGATCGCGGTGCCGATGCGGGCGTTGCGGGTTATCTCCTCGTCGGTCGCCTCGGGCTTGATGCGGCGCTGGTAGATGTCCTTCGTGAACATCGTCGCCGCCGCGAGGATGATCGGCGAGACGGTGGACAGCACCGCCGCGAGGATCGACGCGAGGATGATGCCGCCGACGATCGGTGAGAAGTGCATGATGAGCGTCGTATACGCGAGCTTCGCGTCGGTGATCGTCTCGAGGATGCCCATCTCGGACATGACGCGGGCCGACATGCCGAGCATGCACGTAAACAGGCCGAACGGGGCGACGACGAGCACGGAAATCAGGCACGCCTTCTTTGCGACCTTCGGATCCTTCGCCGCGAGAACGGGCTGTATGCTCGCCTGCGCGGCGCCGGCGGACAGGACGGACGCCACGATCCAGCTCGTGACCTTCGACGCCCCGACGCCGAACATCGAGAAGTGGGCGGTGCCCTCCGCCGCGTCGATGGCGTCCATCGTCGTCTTGAAGCCGCTCCAGCCGCCCATCTCACGCAGGGCGATGACGACGGCGAGGATCATGCCGAAATACATGAAGCCGATGTGCATTTTGTTCGTCGCCTCGACGGAGCCCATGCCGCCCGACATCGTGTATACGATAAAAATCACGGCGAAGATGCAGCAGGACAGCGTGAAATCCATGCCGAGCAGGCTCTGCCCCAGCTTGCCGGCCGCGATCATCTGGCTCAGGCCGACCGCCAGCATGACGAAGATGAGCAGGATGCTGCACACGGTGCGGGACTTCGGGCCGACGACCTTCTCGATGATGCCGGGGATGGTGACGCTGCCGTACTTGCGGTATTTCTCCGCGAAGAACAGACCCATCATCAGCATGCCGATGCCGTTCGCTATGGTGTACCACCAGCCGGATATGCCGGAGGTGAAGCCGTACTCGGAGCAGCCGGTCGTGGCCGTGCCGCCGAGCCACTGTCCGCACGCCACGCAGACGATGGCGAACACGCCCATGCCCGCGCCGACGAACGCGTCGGACGACTTGGTTCGGCGGGAGGCCAGAAGGCCGATGAGCATGGTGAGCGCGAAATAGAGGATGATGATCACGAGCTGCCAGTTCATATTGTCTCTCCTTCAGCTTTCCGGTTTGTCGTATACATGGAACATAGAATGGTATGCGCAGATATCTTGTGCCCGTCGGCACGATATGCCCGTTACGATACGCCCGTCACGGGGAGCTGTACAGGTCGCAGATAACCTGCACGCAGTGCTCCGGCCCCAGACGGTTGGAGTTCAGCACCGCGTGATAGAGCATCGGATCGTGCCACTCGCAGCCGGTGTAGTTTTTGTAGTACGCCC
>CAJOFW010000087.1:0-5923 GCA_905234005.1 uncultured Oscillospiraceae bacterium | reverse complement strand
GTCGGCCTCGATGAAGATGTCGAGCACGTCGTCCCGCTCGCGCAGGACGTGGTTTGCGCAGCGGCCCACGATGACGCAGGGCGACTCGTCCGCAAGCCGGCGGATGAGATCGAACTGCACCTGCGCGACCTGCGCCCCGGTCGGCACAGGCTCCTTCGCGCTCGTGAAGTAATACGCCGCCTCGGCCTGAGAGTACTCGAACCGGGATTCCAGCCGCTCATCCGCAGCGGTTACGCGGTTTTCGGCGACGCCGCTGCGCTCCGCCGCGGCGGTGATGAGGAACTTGTCGTAGTACGCGATGTCAAGCTTTTCCGCCACGGCCTGCGCGATTTCACTGCCAAGGCTCTCAAACTCGCGGTTGACGGTGATGATCCTGAAACCCATGTGCGCCTCGCTTTCCGCCCGCCGCCGCTGCGCCGCGGCCGGCCGGGATTTGTCATGATTATAGCACAACTGTTTTTCCTGTTGCTACAACAATTTACTGTCATGCTACAGCGTCGTCATGAAGATTGACAAACATTGCATATGGCAGCGCCGGATTTCTGTGCGATTTCATTGCTTTTGAACGCGGGTTGTGCTATATTTTAACATATTAAGCAGCTAATGCACAAGTTTTCCCGGAACGCTGCATCCGCCCCGCCCGCTGCGCACGTGTGTATGTGACACATGCCTGTATATAAGGAGCAGACCCATGAATGAGAATCTGGCGTATGAGAACCTGGATCGGCACCTGCTGGAGACCTTTGACGACGCGATCGAGAAGCGATACATTCAGGTATACTATCAGCCGGTCGTCCGCACGATCTCCCGGCAGGCGTGCGGCGTGGAGGCGCTGGCCCGCTGGAACGACCCGCAGTACGGGCTGATCCAGCCGTACCGGTTCATCAGCCTTCTCGAGCAGAACCACCTCATCCACCGACTGGATGCGTGCGTCATTCGGCAGGCCTGCGAGCAGATGCGGCAGGTCATCGACGAGGGTCTCAGCCCCATACCGACGTCCGTCAACCTGTCCCGGCTCGATTTTGAGCTGTGCGATATCGTGTCCATCGTCGAGCGGTGCGTCGCGGATTACCGGCTGCCCCGCAATCTTCTCCACATCGAAATCACCGAGAGCGTATTCGCCGATCATCCGGAGCTGATGCGCGTTGTGCTCAAACGCTTCCGGGGAGCGGGCTATCAGGTGTGGATGGACGACTTCGGCAGCGGCTATTCCTCGCTGAACGTGCTCAAGGACTACGATTTCGACGAGCTGAAGGTGGACATGGTTTTCCTAAGCTCGTTCCATCTCCGTTCGCGCAAAATCCTCACCGCCGTGATCGAAATGGCGAAGAACATCGGCATCCACACCCTCTGCGAGGGCGTGGAGACGGAGGAGCAGTTCCGGTATTTGCACGACATCGGCTGCGAGAAGGTGCAGGGCTATCTGTTCGGCAAGCCGAGTCCGTACCGGGATATGATCGAAAACCTGCGCCGGAATCACGTACCCATCGAGTTTCCGCAGCACCGCTACTACTACGAAAAGCTCGGCATGATCAACCTCCTCGGCTCCGCGCCGTTCATGACCGCGGAGGAGCGGAGCCGCCTGACGAACGCCCGCGATCTCAACAGCATCCCCCTTGCCCTCGTTGAGCTGCGGGAGAGCGAGTGCAAGCTTCTGTATTACAACACCGTCTTTGAGAAGGCCGCGGGCGAGACGCTCTGGGGCCGGGAGATATTCAGCGGCGATATGACGGGCGTGCTCCTGCCCGTGTCGCGGCTGCCCAAGCGTTTTCTCAATATGCTCGAGGAGGCCCGGAGCACCGGCAGGGCGAAGCTGCATTTCATCTCAAACGGCGACTATTTCGAGTTTCAGGCAAGGCTGTCCGCGCAGGCGGAGGGCGTATCCGGCATCCTCCTGCGGCTTGACAACCTCTCGGGCGGCACGGATCGCCGCCGGATGAAATCCCTCGACGCGGACATTCGCCACATCTACTCCGTATTCGACCGCGTCGTCCTGCTGGAGCTTGCCGAGAATCGCTGCACGCCGATGTATGTGGACGGGCGCGACAACGCCATCCCGTCAGACACGCTCGGCGACGTCATCCGATGCCATGCGGAGGAGCTGATCTTCCAGGAGGACCGGCCGGCGTTTCTGCGATTTTACGACGTCGCCACGATGGAGAGCCGGATCACGGCCTCCGGCAGCAGCCACATCGTCGACTTTTTCCGCACCTGGGATCAGCACGGCCAGTACGTCTGGAAGCAGTATCTGCTCGTGTGGTTCAGACCGGGCGCCGTTATCTCCCTCGTGCGCAATTCGGACGAGGACGTGCACGTCATGCGTGAGCGGTTTTTGCAGATGTACCCCCTCAAGCCGCGGGCGGAGCTGACGGACGGGCGTCTCTGGAAGAGCTTTGTCCAGTCCGATCTGCAGCGCGTCTGCTGGCTCGACGAAAACCGCCGCTATGTCGGCACGAGCAAGGGATTTCTGACGTTCTTCGGCTTTTCCTCCCCCGCCCCCATCCTCGAGCGGACAAACGAGGAGCTCGGCTGGTTCCTGCTGCCCGAGCACATCATCAACAGCGAGCTTCGGGTCCTGCGTGACGGCATTGCCGCCGCCCACATCCCGGCGGAGATGATCGTCGGCGGCGTCATCCGGAAGGTGCTGTACAGCAACGCCCCGGTGTTCAACGAGTACGGCCGGATCATCGGGCTTATGTGCTGCATCGAGGATTACGACGCGCCCGCCGACGCCGACGCCGTCCCCGATCTCGGCACAAGGGACGGCCTGACCGGCATGCTCAATACGCGGGGGTTTGCCGAGGCGCTGTCCTTCTACGCCGACCAATACTATCTGCGTGGGGCGGATTATCTGCGCGTACACATCTCCATCGAGGACTTTGAATTTCTCGCGCTCCAGTACGGTCACAGCCACTGCGACAAGATCATCGCCGCGCTGGGGAAGGAGCTGGGGCGATTGTGCGGCAACGCCGCCGTGCTGGCCCGTATGCGGGGGCCTCATTTCGCCATACTCCGCCACAGCAGCGGGCCGGCGGATATCCCCCGGGTCATATCCGCCCTGAAGGACGCGGCTTCCCGGCTCGGACTTGTAGACGGCGTGCCCGTCGAGATCTACATCTCCGTCGGCGTGTGCGCGATGTCCGAGGGCGGCAGCGTCGACCGGCAGGAGCAGCTCGCCACGGCCCGTATGCACGAGGATCACGCCCGGTACAGCAACTTTGACAAAAACGCCGCCGTCACCGCCGAAATGTTCCGTATGTACGACAAGCTCCCGCTGTCCTTCGCGGTCTATGAGGTGAAGCTCGACCCGGAGACCGACCGGGTGGAGGCGTACTACTTCTACGTCAACGCCCGCTTCGCGCTCGAGCAGGACAAAAAGCCGTCGGAGCTGATCGGCCGCAGCGTGCGCGATACGCTGCCCACACTCGAGGACGAGTGGTTCGATATGGCGCAGAGAGCGGCGTATCTGAGCGAGGACATCATCGCGGACAACGTCTACTACGCGTGCATGAACACGCACTACCGCGTCACCGTGAGCCAGATCCTGCGGCAGGGCTTCTGTGTGTTCACCTATATGCCGCTCGACGGCCCCTTCGCCGCCGGAAACGAGGCGTAGGCGTGCCGCAGGCATTCACAGACACACAGTGCAGAAGCAAGGATAGAGAAAGAGATAGAGATAGGGATAAGGTGCAAGAGTATGACGTTTGATGAGCTGATGGCGTGTTTTCACATCAACGATTCGGTCAACAACCGGGTTGTCTATACCGATCTTCTCAAAGCCGCCCGGGACAACAACATCACGCCGATCATCGGCGCCGGATTATCCAGATGGGCCGGTTATCCCGGATGGAGCGAGCTTCTCAAAAAGCAGTCAGTGGGGTTCGGGATTGAGAATAAGATCGAGGCGCTCCTCAAAGAAAACGAATACGAGGCCGCCGCGTCGCTGCTGGAGAAGGAAACAGGCCCTAGAGAATTTCGCCGCGTTCTGGAGCAGGTATTTTCCGAAGACAAAATCGCCGCAAACAAAGCCAGCCGTCCGGCCTGTCACGCGCTGCTGCCCCGGCTGTTTCGCGGGCCGATCGTCACGACGAATTTTGACCGCGCCATAGAGGATCTGGTTCCCAACATCCCTGTCGTCAACCCGTCGGATGATTTTCAGGCAGACCATATTCAGAGCGCTATGCATGACCGGAAGCCGATCCTCGTGAAGATGCACGGCGACATCCGCGATTCCACGCACCTCGTTTTCACGACGGAGGCGTATAACCGCACATACGGCAAGGATGCCGAAAACCCCGATTTGACGCGTCCGATGCCGGCGTTTCTGGCAAATATCCTCCGCCGCAACCCCGCTCTGTTTCTCGGCTGCAGCCTTGACCCCGACCGGACGTGCGCGGTCATCCGGGCATGCGCCGAAACCAACAGGCAGTTCGCGCTGCTCCCCCTTCCGGATGAGACGAAAAACGAAGCCGCCCCCCTGCAGCCGATCCTTCGCGGCGCTGACGGGCGTCTGCTCCCCGCCCTGCGGGAGCGGCGCGGCGAGCTTGACGACATGAACATCCGGCCGATATGGTACCCGAAGGGCATGGCCGGCGAGGCGCTAGCGGCGCTGCTTGGACAGCTTGCGCGCGACATGGGTATCAACAATCCGCCGCCCGGCGGCGGCTTCGACGACAGCCGCTACAGGCTCCTGCGAGCGCTTGTCGGCCGGGACGATCTGATCGCCGACATCGCGTCGGCGCTGAAGAAGTCCGGCCCCGGCTGCGTATGGGTTCACGGCCCGGCGGGCGTCGGCAAGACCGAGCTGTGCAAGGCGGTGTACGCCGCCGTCCGCGAGAAGGACAGCACGTTTATCATGCCGTTCATCGACGCGACGGGAGCGGACGATCTTCCCGCCTTCTTCGGCCGCGTCGCCCGGGACGCCGACACGCCGCTGCCCGGCGACGTGGGCGTCGACAGGGCGCCGGGTTATCTCGCCGGGGCGCTGCGCGAGCGGTATCCGGGCGGCTCGCTGTACATCGACAACTTCGAGGACGTCTGGAACGGGTCGGACAGAAACGAACGGGATACCCTCGTCAAATGGCTGCTCGGGCTGATGCAGGCGGGGCTTACCCTTCTCATCTCGAGCCGGGAGGCTGACCCGCCCGCGCTGAACGCGAGTCGTTTCGATGTAACCTGCCTGCGCTGCGTGACACGCGAGGAGGCCGGACGGATGCGCCCGGAGGATTTTGACACGCTGGACAGCGCCCGGCTCTTTCTCGATATCCTCGAACGAGCGCCGGCGGCGGACGAACAGGACGCCTTCGTCGAGCTGGTCGCAAACACAGAGGGCCATCCGCTCACGATCGTGCTGGTCGCCACACAGGGCCGGTACGAGATCAACCTGCGCCGTCTATTAGCCCGCTGGGACGAGGCAAGTCAGGAGACGGCGGGACAAAACCCCCGGCACGAGAGTCTTGACGTCGCGCTGCGGTTGTCCTGGAGGGCGCTTTCGGACTGCGAGGCCGCGAAAATCCAGTGGGGGCTGCACGCCCTCAGCGTCGGGCCGATCCCGGCGGACACACTCGCCGCGCTGCGCGGGGACATCCCGGAGCGGGCGTGGGAGGACGGAACACGCCGTCTGAACCGCGCAAGCCTGACCTTCGCGATCCCCAAGCGTGACGAGGTATCCATGCTGCTGCCGCTGAAAATGCCGTTTAAGCGCCTCGCCGCACCGGAAGAGGGGCTGGCGGAGGACTGTCTGCGCCGCTGGGCGCTGCTTGCGCAGACGCTGCTGACGGACGCCAAGGATCTTAAATCCGATGACTACCTCCCCCGTCATCAACGCGTTCTCGAGCACCTGCCGCAGATACTGCACTGCATCCGTCTTCTGACGCTGCGCGGCGGCGAAGACGAACGCGGGATCACGGACAGCATCGTCATG
>CAJOFW010000086.1 GCA_905234005.1 uncultured Oscillospiraceae bacterium | reverse complement strand
AAGCTCCGTTTCGTTACCGGGCGCAAAGTCTTGGAAACGCTGTCTTTTTGAAGCGAATACAAAGTTCTTTTTGATACTTTTTCTTTCAAGAAAAAGTATAAGTTCGCGCCGAAAGGCGCGAATAAAGTGGAATCATTTTTGCCGGAAACCGCGCTTTTCGGCAAAAATACCATTGGGCGAGCCTGGGCGAGCCCCTCGCGCCGACCAAACCCGGCAAAGCCGGGTGCGATAAGCGCGAGCTCCCGCTTGCGAAACATGTGTTTCGCAAGCGATAAAAAAACAGCGCTTGTAAAATCACGCGGCAGGGCATATAATGGTGTGTATCTCACGAGACAGCAAGAGGGATCATCATGCAAGCTTCTGACAGACCATCGTTTGACAGGTTCCGTACCCCCGGGAAGCGGGGGTATCTCATAGGCATCGGCGGCGTCTCCATGGCGCCGCTGGCCGAGGTTTTACAGGGGGAGGGCCTCGCGATCTCCGGCAGCGACATCAGCCGCAGCGAGAAGGTCATCGACCTCGAGGCGCGGGGTATGCGCGTGAACATCGGCCACAGCGCGGAGAATATCACGCCGGACGTCGACTTCATCGTCCGCACCGCCGCCGTCCGCGACGACAACCCCGAAATTCAGGCGGCGCACATGCGCGGCATCCCCGTGTTCGAGCGCACGGAGGCGTGGGGCTCGCTCATGAAGGGGTATAAAAACGCGCTGTGCATCGCCGGTACGCACGGCAAGACCACGACCACCTCGATGTGTACGCACATCCTCATGGCGGCGGAGCAGGACCCGACCGTCATGATCGGCGGCACGCTGCCGCTTTTGCAGGCCGGTCACCGCGTCGGCGGGGGCGATACGATCATCATGGAGTCGTGCGAGTATTACGACAGCTTCCTCTCGTTCTTCCCGACGATCGCGGTCATCCTCGACGTGGAGGCCGATCACCTTGATTACTTCAAGGATCTGGACGCCGTCAAGCGCTCGTTCCGCAAATTCGCGGCGCTTGTCCCGGAAGACGGGCTTGTCATCGTGAACGCCGACGACGAAAACGCCATGGACACCGTCGCCGGGCTTGACCGGCGGGTCGTGACGTTCGGCCTCTCGGAGGGGGCCGACGTGCGGGCGGTCAACATCGTATCCGGCGGCTCCCAGACCGATTTCGACGTGCTGAAGGACGGCGAGCTGTTCGTGCAGCTTCACCTGAACGTCCCCGGCGTGCACAACGTCAAGAACGCCCTCGCGGCGGCCGCCGCCGCCATCGCCCTCGGCGTCTCGCCGATGGCCGTCAAGTACGGCCTCGCCGGGTTCCGGGGGGCGAACAGACGGTTCGAGTTCAAGGGCAAATTCAACGGCGCGGACGTGTACGACGACTACGCCCACCACCCGAGCGAGCTGCGCGCCCTGCTCGACGCCGTGGAGCCGATGGGGTACAAGCGCACGGTCGTCGTATTCCAGCCGCACACGTATTCCCGCACGCAGGCGCTGTTCGACGACTTCGTGGAGCAGCTTCGCCGGCCCGATCTCACGTTCCTCGCGGAGATCTACGCCGCCCGGGAGCAGAATACGATCGGCATCTCGTCCGAGGATCTGGCGAGGAATATCCCGAACAGCCTGTTCTTCCCGACGTTCGAGGAGCTGGAGAAGGCGCTCCGGTTCACGGTCGCGCCCGGCGACGTCGTCCTCACCGTCGGCGCGGGCGACGTGTACAGGATCGGCGAGTCCCTCGTCGCCCAAAGCGGGCGCTGATGCTTTTTCTTTCAGGAAAAGGTAAATAACAGATGCAAAAAGAATACCCCCCGGCGGGCCGCTGTCTGTGCGGCTTGCCGGGGGGCTGCTCTTTCGTTTGGATGATGCAGATTACGGCGCTTCGCCGGCGTCGCCGGGGGCGGCGTCGTCCGATACGGGCGCGTCATCGCCGGAGGCGGCGTCGTCCGGTGCGGGGGCGGCGTCGGGGGCGGGGATGAAGTCGTCGGAGCCGGGGATGAAGTCGCCGAGGATCGCGTCCAGCTCGCCCATCACGGCGACGCGGAGCTCGGACTTCGCGCCCTTGAACACGTCGATGACGCCGGTGTCCAGGCCCCACCAGTAGTTCACCGCCTTGCCGGCGCTCTTCCCCGCCGCGGCGCGTACCGGCGGGCGCTCGGGGACGGCGGCCTCGAAGCGGCGAACCTCCGGTTCGCGGGCAGGCTCGAAGCGGATGGTCGGCTCCTCCGCGTCCACGGCGGCGGGGCCGCTCTCCATGAACGAGGGAATGTCCGGGCTGTCGTCTTCGCGGAGAGCCTCGGCCTCCTCGCGGGCGCGAAGGGCGGCCTCCTCGCGGGCGCGAAGGGCGGCCTCCTGCGCGATGCGGCGCTTCTCCGCGGCCTCGGCTCTGTCGCGTTCGGCGGCGGCGCGGTCGGCCTCGCGGCGGGCGCGGGCTTCGTCCCGGGCGCCGGCGCGTTCGGCCTCATAGACGCGGTTCAGGTCGCTGATTTTTGCGCGGTCCTCGGCCTGCGCGGCGCGGTTGTCGTCGATCCTTTCGCAGAATTCGCGCAGCTCTGCCGCCGGGGCGTCGCCGAACAGCTCGTAATACGCCTTGCCCAGCTCGCGATAGACGCGGTCTGTGTCCCGGCCGTGGTCGGCGATGGATTTTTTGAGTTTGGATTCCTGCGAGGACTTCGACGCGCCCTTGACGGCGAAGGTGAATAGTCGGCCCAGACCCTCAAGTCCACGGATGACGGCGCGGCCGATCTGACGAAAAATACTGGCGGTGTCGGACATGGCAATTCCTCCCGATAAGCTTCCTTTGATATCATTGTATCACATTCCCGGCGTTTGTCCAGAGGTGTTTGATGGAAGCTTCACACAATCCTTCCCCTGTCCGGGAGAGGGCTCGGAAATCCTCCGCCGCCCGGAAAAACTTTGAAAACTGCCTTCACTTTAAGTTGCCTTTAGGTTGGGGCGGTAAAATCTTAACTGTAAGGTAGATAACGATTTGTTAAGAAAGTTTCCCGGCGACCCCGAAAAACGCCGCCGGCCGACCGAATGAATAACCAGAGCACATAATACCGCAAGGAGGTTTTCGATATGGCAACCGAGGTACAGAGCTGCTTCAGGCGTGTGGAGAAGAAATACCTTTTGACCTACGCCCAATACTGCGCCATGAAGGCCGGGATGAAGGCCCATGTGAAGCCCGACGCGTACAGCAACTACACGATCTGCAACGTATATTACGATACCGACGACTTTCAGCTCATCCGCACCTCGCTCGAGAAGCCGATGTACAAGGAGAAGCTCCGCGTGCGCAGCTACGGCGTGGTCGGCGACGACGGCAGGGTGTTCGTCGAGCTGAAGAAGAAGTACGACGGCGTCGTGTACAAGCGCCGCATCACCCTCGGCGCGGCGGAGGCCGCCGGCTGGCTGAACGAGGGCGGCGCCTGCGCCGACAGCCAGATTCGCCGCGAGATCGACTGGTTCATGCGGAGCTATAACCCCTCGCCGAAGGCGTTCATCGGCTACGACCGCGAGGCGTACGCCGGCATCGACAACCCCGACCTGCGCGTCACGTTCGACACGAACCTGCGCGGCCGCGATTACGACGTCGACCTGCGTGCCGGCGACCACGGCAGCCTGATCATCCCGCAGAACCGCATCCTCATGGAGCTGAAGATCCCCGGCAGCGCGCCGATGTGGCTGGCACGGCTCCTGAGCAGTCAGAATATCTATTCCACGTCGTTCTCGAAGTACGGCACGTTCTATAAGCAGCTTATGGGCGCGGCTCCGCAGTACGGCGAATATACATCGGAGGTACGCCGCTATGCTTAACTCGATCATCACCGGAACCGAGATCACACTCGCCTCGTTTTTCATCTGCACGGCCGTCTCGCTCGCGCTGGGCGTCGGCGTCGGGGCGGTGTGTATGTTCAAAAACCGCAGCTCGCAGAGCTTTGTGCTCTGCCTCGCCCTCCTGCCCGTGGCCGTTCAGGTCGTCATCATGCTCGTGAACGGCAACATCGGCACCGGCGTCGCCGTGGCCGGGGCGTTCGGACTCGTCCGCTTCCGCTCCGCGTCGGGCAGCGCCCGGGAGATCTGCATGATCTTCCTCGCGATGGCCATGGGCCTCGCCACCGGCATGGGCTACGTCGTGCTCGCCGTGCTGTTTTTCGTCATCGCCGCGGCGTTCGTGCTGCTGCTGCAGGCCGTCGGCTTCGGCTCCGGCCGCGCCAACGAGCGCGAGCTGAAGATCACGATCGCCGAGAGCCTCGATTACGACGGCCTGTTCGACGACGTGTTCGAGCAGTACGCGTCCTTCGTCGAGCTGGAACGCGTCAAGACCACGAATATGGGCACGCTCTATGAGCTGGATTATAAGATCGTCCTCAAGGACGAGCACACGACCCGTCCGTTCCTGGACGAGCTGCGCTGCCGCAACGGCAACCTGAACATCGTGTTCGGAAAGGCGGTGACCAGGGAGGCGCTATGAGACGAATTCCAATCCTGTGCCTCGCGCTCTGCCTTCTCCTGACCGCCTGCGGCGCCGCCGTCACGGATGACGCGGCGGCGGGCACGGAGCTTGGCGTATATTTCTTCGCCGCCGGGGCCGCCGACGCGATCGCCATTACGACCGAAAACAGCACCGTCGTCATCGACTGCGGCGAGAAGGGCTTCGGCAAGGAGATCGTGAGCTGGCTTGAAGAGCGCGGCATAGATTACATAGATTACCTCATCATCACGCATTTCGATCAGGATCACGTCGGCGGGGCCGCGAAGGTCATAAACAGCGTGACGATCGGCACGGTGCTGCAGAGCAACTGCCCGAAGGACTCCAGCGAGTATGAAAAGTACGCCGCGGCGCTCGAAAACGCCGGACTGGAGGCCGTCACCGTGACGAGCGCCATGACGTTTACGCTCGACGGCGTGACGTACACGGTCGACCCGCCGCGCAGCGGCAGCTACGACGAGGACGAGAGCAACAATTCGTCGCTGATCGTCTCGGTCGTGAACGGCGGCGACAGGCTGCTCTTCCTGGGCGACGCGATGACCGAGCGGCTCGAGGAGTTCCTCGATACGAACAGCGATACATACGACTTCATAAAAGTCCCGCACCACGGCCGGGAGGAGACGCTGATGGAGACGCTGATCGCGTCGGTGCAGCCGGAAACCGCGGTCATCACCTCGTCCGACGACGAGCCGGAGGACGAGGCCACGGTCGAGACGCTGGAAAACGCCGGGATCGCCGTGTTCTATACCCGTACAGGGGCGGTGGCGCTGACAAGCACGGGCAGCGGCGTGACGGTGACGTACGCGGACGAATTGCAGGACGCGGACGCGTGACGCGGGACATTATCATATAACGGGGAGCCGGCGCGTAGAACGCGCCGGCTCCCTTTGACGCTTGACGTCCGGTGTGGTATGATAGCGTCATACCACATGATACCCGGAGGGATTGGTTATGCCGGATTTTCTGCATGACAAGAGCGAGAAGAAGGTGCAGTATCTCGAGCTTGTGTATGATCTGATATTCGTCTACCTTGTGAGCCGGAACGGGGATCTGCTCCATGTCGAGAGCGGGTTCATCACGGCGAGCCGGTTTCTGACGTATCTCGCGTCGACGGTCGTGATACTGCAGATCTGGTTCGAGAGCACGCAGTTCATCAACCGCTACGGCGACGGCAGCACGCGGATGTACATCGGGCTGTTCGTCAATATGTACCTGCTGTACTACATGGCGGACGGCATCGTCGCCGACTGGGGGGCGTATTTCTTCCGGTACGGGGCGGCGTGGACGCTGATCCTGCTGAATCTCGCGGCGCAGTACGCGCTGCTGCTGCGGCTCCGGCCCGACGCGGCCGAGACGGAGCGGCGTCACGCCCGGGCGCATATGATTGTGCTGCTCGTCGACGCCGTCGTCGTGGCCGCGACGATCCCGATCTATCTGCTGACCGGGGCCGCGCTCACGCCGGTGGCGCTGGTGATCGCCTTCGCCGCCACGGCGCTGACGCACCGGATCGACGCGCAGGTGCCGGCGGATTTCCCGCACCTCGCCGAACGGGTGATGCTGTACATCGTGTTCACGTTCGGGGAGATGATCCTCGCGATCGCCGGGTATTTCAGCGGGGAGTTCAGCGCCGGGACGCTGTATTACTCGCTGATGGCGTTTCTGATCGTGGCCGGGCTGTTCCTCGGCTACGGGTATTATTACGAGCACCTCTTAAACAGCGAGACGCAGACGACGGGCACCCTGTATATGCTGCTGCATATCGTGATGGTGCTCGCGCTGAACAACATCACGGCGGGGCTTGCGCTCATGCGGGATCCGGACGTCGCGGCCGTGCCGAAGAATATCCTGCTCGTCGGGTCGTTCGTCGTCTATTTCGTGTGCCTGCTAATGACGCAGCGCTACGCGGTGCGCCGCGTCGCCGAGCGGCGGTTCTACGGGCAGGCCGCCGTGTGCTTCGCCGTCTACTGCGGCGTGATGGCGCTGGTGTACCGGTACGGCGCCGTGAGCATTCTGGTGTCCGTGGTGTTCATCTATATGCAGCTCTACGCCCTCCGCCACGCCGGGACGGAGAAGTGACGGCGGTTTGGATAACACAGAGAGCGAAGACAGAACGAAACACGAAAGAGCAGATTCCCGGAGCGAATACAAAAGCGAATACAAATAAGTATCGGAGCATAAAAGCGCCGCCTGTCCAGGACAGGCGGCGCGATTTTCCGCTTTGCGGTTGGTTTTCCGGGGGATTACTCCTCGGGGGGCATTTCAAACGCGGGGGCCTCGGGCGCGGGAGCCTCGGGGATCGGATCGAAGCTCGCGGGAGCCGCGGCCGGCTCGTCGTGGACGAGGGTGTAGTCGCCGGCGGGGACGGGGGCGTAGGGAGGCTCCGCCGGGGGAGCGTAGCGGTTCATCTCCGCCTCACGGGCGGCGGCGACGCTGGTCGAGGCCTCGAACAGGGCGACCTCACGGGCAGCGCTGCGGTTGCAGCCGCCGACGACGAACATCATGATGATGTCGAACAGGCAGTTCAGGCAGAACGCGATGCCGAGGATCAGCATACCGCTCACAAACGCCTGCGCGGAGGCGCTCACACCGGCGACGCTGCCGATGGGAAGCACGGCGCCGAGGTCATAGACATAGCCGAGCAGCGTGACAACGCCGAGAGCGATGCCGAGAATGCTGAAGATGAAGCCGACCCACCACTTGGCGTAGCGCATACGGGCGACGTCCAGCGTGTACTGGAGCTTCAGCAGACCGTCGACCGTGACGACAAGGCCGATCAGCCCGATCACGACCGAGAAGGAGACGCCCATGCTCGTGAAGATGGAGCTGGTGCCGTTGATGTAGCCGCCGAAGGCGATGTACGCGCCGATGAGGAGAGCTACGAGGCCGATGATGAATTCGTAGCGATACTCACCGATGACCGGGCGGCGGCAGAAGTAGATGATGATGTAGAGGAGACCGAACAGGCCGATCACACCGCCGAGGGCGTAGCCGCAGTAGGAGTAAACCAGACTCGGCTGGAGAATGAACGCGAGACCGAGCAGAAGGCTCACAAGAGCGGTGAGAACCAGGTTCCGGATGGGATTTCCGAAAACGTGGGCTTTTCTGGCGGCTTTCTGAGCGCGCTTTTCCTGCTTTGCGCTTCCGGCATCGAGGCCGGGCGCGGCCATTTTGCTTTTCTTTGACATCCGTATCTAGCCCTTTCATGTATAAGATTTTGGAAACCTGCGCGGCTCCGACGGCGGGTAAAAACCCGGAGCCGCAAAATACTATGAATATTCTAGCACGCTGTGCGTCAAAAGTAAAGCGATTTCTTTCGACGGAGCGAGAAAAAATCGACCGGACGCGACACGCGGCCTGAAAATCGGCGTCAGAACAGCGTCATCTGGCTCATTTCGGGCAGCGAGCCGAACGCGCCGAGGCGTCGGAGGGCCTCGATGTGGGCGGAGCTGACCTTCGGACAGGCGGCGGATACCTCCTCGACCGACACAAACCGCTGTCCCTTCGCGGCCT